>NZ_JAUBTO010000101.1:0-30829 GCF_036702495.1 Microcoleus sp. C2D2
AAAGGTTTCATCCTATTTTACCTTTTTTTGTCTACCCCCTTGACAATTTGCACTTTTTCTTAACTTGTCACAAATGATCTTTGAGGAAAACTCACAATTTATATAAACCAGCCGGCCACAATCATGGGTTCGGAAGGCGGGTTTATTTATCTCTTTAATTACTGTCTTTAGTCGTAGAGCGCGATCGGCAAAAAGAATGATTCGCTACCCCAAGAAAACCTTTATTTATAGAGATAGAAGTTACAGGAATATTTTATGCCAACTCAACAACAAACCAATCCGGCTCAACATCAAGAACAGCGACCCGGTGTTGAATCGGAGATGACGCCGCAACCTCAATCCTTTATGGAGGGATATCGCGGTAGCGACAAATTGCGGGACAAAGTAGCCTTAATTACTGGCGGAGACAGCGGTATCGGGCGCGCCGCGGCGATCGCTTTTGCCAAAGAAGGCGCAGACGTGGTCATCAGCTATCTCAACGAAAATGAAGATGCTAACAAAACCAAGGAGGCGATCGAACAACAAGGCCGCCGCTGCATTGCGATCGCCGGCGACATCGGCGAAGAAAGCGTCTGTCAAAACCTAGTAGAACAAACAGTTAAAGAATTCGGCCACCTCGACATCCTCGTCAACAACGCCGCCGAACAGCATCCCCAAGAAAGCCTCGAAGACATCACCGCCGAACAATTAGAGCGCACCTTCCGCACCAACATTTTCTCAATGTTTTACCTAACAAAAGCGGCTCTAAAACACCTACAAGAAGGAAGTGCAATTATCAACACTACCTCTGTCACCGCTTACAAAGGCAGTGAACAATTGCTAGATTACTCCTCGACAAAAGGAGCGATTGTTGCTTTTACCCGCTCTTTATCTCAAAGTTTAGCTGAGAAAGGAATTCGCGTCAACGGAGTAGCTCCCGGCCCGATTTGGACGCCTCTAATTCCCTCGACTTTCCCCGAAGAAAAAGTTGCGACATTTGGTGCAGACACGTCTTTGGGACGCCCCGGTCAACCCGATGAAGTTGCCCCCAGTTACGTGTTTTTAGCTTCAAAAGATTCGTCTTACATGACTGGTCAAATTTTGCATCCCAACGGCGGTTCTGTGGTTAACGCATAGAAAGGACTTGCCGAGAAATCAAGTAGCAGTCAAATAGGGATAATCGTGAACTCCCATTCTCTAAGGTTTCAGAACGTTGCCACTCCGCTAGATACTGTTGTAATTGTTTTGGTTAAGTAGGTCATTGCAAAAAACAATAGTATCTTGGAGGGGTGGGTTTTGCTAACAATCACTCCTATAGGGCGTCTGAATGATTTGTGTAAAAAGAAAAGTGGTAAGCTCAAATTCAAGAAAAAAAGGGGCTAGACAAGTAGCTAGTGCCAGCAGCGGACGCTCCGACTCGCTACAGCAGGCGATCGAACATCGAAGCAGCGGGCGCCCGTGAGCGCCCGCTGTCGCGAGTCGGAGCAAAAAAAGGCAAAAAAAAATGTTAAACGAGTCAAAAAAAAATAGGAGAGAGAACTAGAAGAGTTGCCAAACTTTATTTCTCCTACCAAAAATATCCCGGAGTGGAATATATCACAGGCTGTTAAGCTGAGATGAAAAGGATTTAGTTATCGAGAAATCGAAAAACGATTAGAATTTTCTACAACTTTTATTGCACCAACTCACAGAAAATATTTAGCGGGGGGAGTCGCGGCATTAAAGTTAAAATATCCCGGTTTAAAAAGTTATTTAACTAAGGAACAGCTATCCGCAACTATCCAGTGGCTATCTCAACCCGAAAACCGGAATATATCAGAACTAAAAACATACTCGATCTCAAATTTTCATGTAATATTTTAATCGCGGGAAAGTTACTATCTAATATTGAAAGTGGGTCTATTAAACTGGCAGAAAGCTAATGTATAAAAATTGAGTAAACAGCCAGAAGTTATTCACTAAAAAATGCTATAATTGCCGAGATATTATCTCAAAGCATAAGCCATAAATAGCAGGAGAACTGCTCGTGTATGCCTGAGATTAGTGTCACTTACAAAGTGATGAGCTCTGTAACTACTTATGCGGCGATCGTCAAGAAAGAACGCTAGTCAAGCTGGACAATCAACGAGATAGGCAAACTCCGGCATGGTGCATTAAATTTTGTCAGTGAGTAAATAATTTATTGTGAAGCCATATAAAGCGGGAAATCAATAAAATACAGGGAAATTTGTTGAAGAACTCAAGCAAATGAATCGACATCAAAAAATGTTGTTAATTTGGGATGGTGCTAGCTACCCTAGAGTTGAAAAAATGCACCAGCTATTAATGAGGGGAGGGAAAACGACGGTAAATCATATCAATTCTGGTTGTATCGGAATGATTAAACCACAGAGGGCACAGAGGACACAGAGAAAGAGAAGAGAGAGATAATAATTCCGATGTCAACGGATTAGATATGACCGTCAGAATGTTCAATAAGTTGTTGTTTATTTTGCCCTTAGGGTTCCGAATAAAACCCAGTAGAAAGTATTTGGCTATAAGCTAAATACTTTATTAGATGTTTTTACGATCTATGTAAAACTTTTAGCAGGGTTAAGAAACTATTTCAATTTTTATTGGAGTTTAAATTTTTCACTCCTCCTAAATTTAAAAAATATGATGCTTTTGTACAAATGATTTAGGCTTGCTCTACATAAGCTCATGAATACAAAAGCACTAACGCCAAGCGTTTAAAAGACATAAAGACCTCTAAGAAGTCAGAGCAAGGTTTTGTCTCAAAGGTAGGTAACATGGATAAGTTCTGGTTTCTGAATCGGTGTTACTGGCACAGGTTTTGTAAATGATGAAATGTCTAGTTGGGAGAACTGCTGGACTTGCCAGCGAACGCTTTCAACTCTAGGGCGTCGTGACTGCAGAAGAGGCGCACGCTGCTACTTCGATCGACTGATAATGCGCGCAGCCGGTCTTGATTTAGCAACCTAGCCTTGCGGTCTACCTCCATCATCCACTGGTAGGCGCGTAGTGCGGGCGTGCAGCGCCGTTTGGAGGAACCCATCTCGTCTCGGTAAAAGTAGGCATCGCCTGCGTGTAGCAGCCAACCCTCCGGGGTGTCGATCGCGATGCCCGCATGACCCCGCGTGTGACCTGTAAGCGGGATGAGCAGAATCTCTGGTGGTAGCCCGTCAAGATCGCGGACTGCCTCAAAACCGAACCAAGGTTCGCCCCCCGCCGAATAGTATTTCCAGTGTTTGACTTCATCCCACTGCCCTGGACGATAACGCCTTTTTGTGATGAAACCGTGCCGATCGTGGGCCGCATCGATTTCCGACTGCATAACGTGTACCGTTGCTTCAGGAAAATCCTCTAGACCACCGGCATGATCGAAATCGAGGTGAGTCAGCACAATATGGCGCACATCGCTTGCAGAAAATCCAAGCTGCTCGATTTGAGCGATCGCCGTGTACTTGCGATCGAACTGGATGTTATTAAAGTGGATAAAGAATGCGCTAAGCCGGGAATAAGGCGACTCGATATCGCGCAGTCCGAAGCCGGTATCAATGAGAACAAGTCCCTGATTCGTTTCAACGAGCAGACAGTGGCAGACGAGGTTCGCCGTCAGCCCGCGACTGAAGCCATCAAATAGCGCCCCGCCAATCGGGCACATACAGCCACAATTGAGATGGTGAATTTGCATAAATCCTCTGTTACGATGCCTCCGAGGAGCCATCCTAAATGTGTAAGTTCCGGCCTAGTTGAAAAGAGTTCAACTGAGGATATTCGATCGATCTGTAGGCGCAGATTACTTATTACCCGACCCGGGTTCAGTAAGTTGACGGTGCCCTTCGGCATTAACGGTATCAGGCAAGACCTTGCTCACCGTGCCCTGAAGCTTCGTCTTGAGCGATCCTGCAACAATGCTGTCCTTGCCTGCCATCAGCGCCTCAAAACCTTGCTTGGCAACCATAGCCGGGTCATCTTTCCGATCGGCACCCGCCTTAGTATCATCCATTCCGGCCCGATGGAAGAAGTTGGTATCGGTTGGCCCGGGCATCAGTGAGGTGACGGTGACCCCCGTATCCTTCAACTCGTTACGCAGCGCCTCCGAGAACGAGTGCAAAAACGCTTTGGACGCCGCGTAGACTGCCTCGAACGGTCCGGGCATCAGGGCAGCGATCGACGAAGTGAAGAGGATGCGACCCTGGTCGCGATCGACCATATCCTTGAGTACCCGTTTGGCGAGATGTACGGAGGAGACGACGTTGAGCTCGATCAGATTGAGTTCGTCCTTCAGGTCAGTTTCGCGGGCAAAGTCGCCACCGACACCGACACCTGCGTTAATTGCGATCGCATCCACCGATCGACCAGTCGCCTTAATCTTGCTGTAGAGCGTTTCAACACCGTCGTAGGTAGCGAGGTCTGCCTGCACCGTCTCGACTTGGGCACCGAGCTTCTCGAAGGCAATAGCTGCTTCATTGATACTTGGGCCGGTGGAGGTGACTAGAAGATCGAAGCCGTTTTGAGCGAACTGTTTGGCGAGTTCGTAGCCGATGCCGTTAGAGGCACCCGTCACGACAGCCAAGGGGCGGGTCAAGGAACTGTTCATAACCGTCCAAACTCCTGTTTAACTGCTCCGTTGTCGTGTGTCTGAGCTTGCTTCTCTTTCTATCAGAAAACCTGTGTGGACTGTGGCCTTTCAACTTTTACAATCCTAGGAAGGCAGCAGTGCGATCGCATCTTTCCAAGGACGTATCGCTATTGTGTTTTAGACATCTCTAATAACTCTCAAAGTCTATCCCCGCTTCAGCTTGTTTTCTGCCTGCCTGCCGGACTGTTCCGGCCAGCCAGAAACCAACGCTTAAATCTGAGTTTGAACTTTTTTTAATTAATAATATTGTCCTAATCAGGGATTGAAACTAGAACTTCAAACTCGGGGTTTTCAGGATATGCTTCGGCACGGCTGCGGGTAATATTTGGCAGCCGATGGGATAGAGTAAGATACTTTGCCAATTCTGGAATTTCACCAGCGGGCTGCCTGTCAGATTTTCCCCGTCTAACTTTTGTGCGATAGTAGGTAATTTTCTGAACTTCCCAGACTTGCAATTTGCTAGACGACCCCTCGGCTTTACCCGATCGAAACACGTACCTGTCAGAAACTTCGGGCGCTGCTTGTTTGGCAGGTTTCACCTACGGCTATACTGGATCCCTCGTTGGTGAGGTGGAATTGTGCGATCGCCTTTCTTGCTTGGCCGCCCGTCGCTGAGGCGCCCAAAGCTCCTATTGATAGAGGTAGGCGGTGACCACAGGCAAGCAGGAGAGGGCGATAGTTAGTTTCCACATTGAATACTCTCGATCGGATGGTGCAGTAAAAATAAGTGCACCAGAGTGGTAAAATTTGTTTTAGCAAGTAGAGGTATTTACCATGAATCTCTTTCAAAAAGTAACTTCTCTGACACGTCGAGTACTAACTGTATTGGCTCTTGTTGGTATGCTTGGTATCAGCTTTAGTGCTCCAGCATACGCTGCTACACCTGCTAGATTTGTCTTGGAAACCCCACCCGCCTCCGATCAATTCGTTATTGAACTCACTGATGAGAGTAAGATCCAACAAGCCCGGAATATACTCAATGGAACCCAGAAAGATGAAACCCATGTACTCGGAAAAATCATAAAAAGACCTGCTCCCTACAATCCAAAATGGAGCTATCAATTAGATCCAGCGTCTATCAGCTTCTTTAGCTTCGCGATAGAAGTTTGTGATGCTAATATTGGGTACGTCGAAGACCACCTTGATGAAGCGGGTGGACCATTTTTACCAGGTTTGTACTGGTGTCCTTGGAATTCACGGCTAGTCAAGGAAATTCAGTAACGCGAAAACTTTCATTCAAAAAGCGATCGCATTTTTCTGGAGTTAACACCTTTTGTCGAAGAGCCTGGTTTTGCTGAAGTAGGTGGGTCATCACTTTTTGTACCGCATTCAGTTTCTCTTTAAGTCGAGAAACTTCTGCCTTCAGTTGTGCTACTTCAGAATTTTGTAAGGATGTATGTATCTTCTCAACAGCCGGGTTGTATTGGTATAACCCATCGCCTTTGGTATTCCCTTGATTACCAGGCATCATCTTTCCCTCCTAACAAGCTAGTGTGCCAGTTTTAGGCGATCGCCTAAAACTGGCGCACCTTTAGAGGGGTATTGGGGGCGGTGCGACCGCAGCCGCTGCAAGTGTTCGCGTCTCCTCTTCATATCGTTTCCGGTTGCATGGGCACGATCGAGTCAAGGTCAATAATTCCACATTCCCCAACGGACGACGGACGACGGACGACTCCCCATCATTGCACAAGAGCGACCGCACGCCCTCCACTCTCTCCCTGATAGTGAATAATTTTCCACACACACAATAGAATCTCTCACCGGATAGGGTTACATTTTATCACCCCTGGTTACTGTTGCATAAGTTTTGAGAATTGCTCTTTATAATTTGAAGATTTGTGTGTTTATAAAAAACAATAATCCCGCCACCAGGTTGGTAGCGGGATTGATAGGTTGCAGTTTAGCTATTCTCTAGTTTGGCTAGAGTTAAACTTAGCCGACTGCTGAATTAGCTCAGGTTAGCCATTTCTTGCTGCATCGTGCTTTTGGCTTGTTTGAATTGAGTAGCCATTTGTTCCATTTGTGCTTCGCTCAGGTTGCGGCGAATTTGAGGGAACATATCGTTTTCTTCTTGTCGAACGTGATCCTGAACCGCTTTTTGGAGCTCTTTGATTTGCTCTTTGAAATTAGAAGAAGTGGGGTTGAGAGCCTTAATTTGGGCAAGCATCTGCTTCATTTCTGCTTGCTCGTCGAACAGTTCTTGAGTATTGCCGTAGTAGCTGCGAACTGCGGGATAAACAACTTGTTCTTCTGCTTCGGCGTGAACGCTGAGGTCTTTGTAAAGTTGACCGAAGAATTCTTGCAGTTTTTGAGGATCGTCGGTGTTTGCGATTTCCATAAAGAGGGTATCGGTTTTGCGGTGATCCATTGAGATGATTTCGGTAATGTTCATCTCTTCTTTGGTGCGGGTAACTGCACCGCCGATGATGCCGGTCATTGCTGCCATTGCATCTTGCACGCGCGCCCAAACACCTTGGTCGGGGTCTTTGCCGGTCAGTTCGCGGACGCCTAAAATTTCTAGAACTCCTTTGAGTTGTTCTTGGTGAGCGCGGTTCTCAAAGTTAACTGTGTTGAGGGGAGTAATGGCTGCTTCGATGTCGGCGCCGACTATTTGAGCGGCTTTGTGAATTAACAAGCCGGCCATTGTTTGTTTGTGTTTGAGCAGTTCGTGCTGGCTGACTTTTTCAAACAGTGTGAGTTCAGATCCTTGCATGAGTTTCTGAACTTCTTCAATCATTTTTGTGCTGGTTTCTTTGGGTTCAGCTTGAATGCCGTATTGCACGATCGTGGTTTCTAATACGCCCAAGTTTTTGCGATCGTCCTCGAGCATATCCCGGAAGCGCTGAGCTAGTTCGGAGTCGTTGCAGGAATTGATGAACAATTGCTCGTTGGCGATCAACAGGTTTTGCAGCGCTTTCATGTCTGCTAATTTAGTTGCTATCGCTTGGCGCTTGGTATCTTCTAAGGTAGCTACCATCTGTCGTTTCTCCTCTCAAGGTCTTTAGTGTTCTTACATCTTTTAATTTATTGAAATATTCTGATAACACCCTCTTTCTCCCGACTGATTCATTAATATCCCGCGCAACCTATTGACTTTTGAGCAAAAAAATGGTAAGTATTTGAGACTGCTTGAAAAAAAGCAAAAAGCCAAAAATAACAGATGAGTAAGGATTAATGGCAGAAGACTCCGCCCAAAAACGGATACCGTGCCACGTACTCCTGTCGCGATCGGCTCAAAATTTTAGACTCTTGTTCAAGCCCCCAGATTCATCTGTGCAGTAAATCTAAAATCTAAAATCTAAAATCGACTGAGTGATGATTTCTGTATCAATTAATCCCGATCGCAGAGCCCTAAAGCGCTACCATAGTTGCAGCCGAAGTTAATTAAAGTTTAAGAATAACTAGCTTGTCTCAACTGCTCACTGCTTTAGAGTTCCCAGCCAATGTCTGGAAGCTCAACAACGGGTTAACGGTCATTCACCAGCGGATTTCGGCCACACCCGTGGTCGCCCTAGACGTGTGGGTGAGGGCTGGCGCTACGCTGGAGCCGGATTCTTGGTCGGGAATGGCTCATTTTCTAGAACACATGATATTTAAAGGGACGGATTCGATCCCCCCTGGAGAATTTGACCAAGTAATAGAAAATCGCGGCGGTGTCGCGAATGCAGCTACAAGTCACGACTACGCCCATTTTTTCGTCAACGCAGCAGCCGATTATTTAGCAGAAACTGCGCAGCCACTGGCAGAATTGCTGCTGCGCGCTTCGATTCCCGATCGGGAATTCGATCGCGAGCGAGATGTGGTGCTAGAAGAAATCCGCCAAGCTCAAGACAATCCCGATTGGCTGGGTTTCCAAGCCATGATGGAAACAGTTTACCAGCGACATCCCTACAGGCGATCGGTACTCGGCACGGAAGAGCTGCTGATGTCGCGAACTCCCCACGAAATGCGCTGTTTCCACCGATCGCACTATCAGCCGGAAAATATGACTGTGGTGGTAGTCGGGGGAATTGATGAACAACAGGCCAGAGATGTTACTGAGAAAGCTTTCGAGCAGTTTTCGGATCGGTGGGATTGTCCCAAATTAACCGCAGAGGCGGAACCGCCACAGATAGAAATTCGCCGTCAGGAATTGAGCCTCCCCCGATTGGAACAAGCGCGGCTGATGATGGCCTGGACGGGCCCGGGAGTTGAACACTTGCAAAGTGCTTGCGGCTTGGATTTGCTGTCGGTGTTGCTCGCAGATGGGCGGACTTCGCGTTTAGTCAGGGAACTGCGGGAAGAATTACAATTGGTACAGGCGATCGACAGCACTTTCTCGCTGCAACGGGAATCGAGTTTATTTACTATCAGTGCAGTCTTGGACGCGAAGGATGTCGAACAGGTGGAATCTCGGATTTGCGATCGACTTTGGCAATTGCAGTCTGAGCCGGTTTCCGAGGTAGAATTGCTCCGCTGTAAGCGTTTGCTGTGCAACGATTTTGCTTTCTCGCTCGAAACGCCGGGACAGCTAGCGGGTCTTTACGGATATTACAATACGATCGCCACTGCGGAATTAGCCCTCAGCTATCCCACCAGGATTAAAGCATTTGGGCCATTAGACCTCCAGCGCCTAGCTCAACAATATCTCTCTCCCCGACGCTATACGGCCGTGGTACTCAAACCAATCTAATAATAGTTCACTGTTGACTGTTCACTGTTGACTGTTCACTGTTAACAGCAACTAGGTTGGGTTGAGACATGAAACCCCAGTCTATTAATTGGAAATTTGAGATTTGTCCCTCAATCTAAAATCTCAAATCGCCAATCTCAAATCGGATGATCGGTAACGCTCACGCTCTACCCATCCTACGAATAATCATGACTAACAGCCAACAGTCAACAGTCAACAGTCAACAGTCAACAGTCAACAGTCAACAGTCAACAGTTAACAAAGAATTCAATGAAAAATGAAATCCAGCGCACGGTTTTAGACAACGGTATTGTTGTCTTGGCAGCAGAAAATCCAGCAGCAGATATTATTGCAGCTAGGATATTCCTCCGGGCCGGCAGTCGCTACGTGCAGCCGGAACAAGCAGGATTGTGTCACTTGCTGTCGGCGGTAATGACTAAGGGAACCGATCGGCTGTCTTCGCTGGAAATTGCCGAGCGTGTAGAATCGGTGGGAGCGAGGTTGAGTGCCGACTCTACTACAGACTATTTTTTAGTGAGTTTGAAGACGGTTTCTGCGGATTTTGAGGAGATTTTGGAGTTGGCGGCGCAATTGACCCGATCGCCGAATTTCCCGGAAGCTGAAGTCGAACTCGAACGCCGCATTGCCATATCGGCAATTCGATCGCAGCAAGAACAGCCATTTGCGATCGCCTTCGAGCAATTGCGGCACGCGATGTACCAGGAACACCCCTATGCTTTCTCTCCCTTGGGCACGGAAGCTACTATGTCAAAGCTCACCAGAAACGAGCTCGAACAGTTCCACAAAACCTATTTCCGTCCCGATAATGTAGTTATTGCTGTAGCCGGCAGAATATCGACCGAAGATGCGATCGCCCTGATCGATCGAACTTTTGGCTCCTGGAAAGCGCCTTTAACACCCCTGCCAACTTTAACCGTCCCCCCCCTGTCACCTTCCCCTGAATCGGTCGTTACGGCGCAAGAGACGCAGCAATCAGTGATTATGCTGGGCTACCTCGCACCCTCTGTCAAAAATCCCGACTACGCAGCGATTAAGTTGCTGAATACTTATTTGGGTAACGGTTTGTCGAGCCGGTTGTTTGTGGAATTGCGGGAAAAGCGGGGCTTGGCTTACGACGTTTCCGCACTCTACGCGACGCGCTTGGACACGGCTCAGTTTGTCGCGTACATGGGTACGGCGCCGGAAAATACGGCAACTGCTTTTGAAGGATTGCGCGCAGAAGTCGATCGACTCACCAGCATCCAACTAAGCGAGGAAGAATTGCAAGCTTGCAAGAATAAAATGCTCGGTCAATATGCTTTAGGAAAACAAACTAATTCGCAAATTGCCCAAGTTTTAGGCTGGTACGAAATTTTGGGATTGGGAATTCAATTTGACCAGCAATTTCAAGAAGAAATTGCACAGGTGACAGCTTCACAAGCGCGGGATGCGGCTAAGAAATACTTCATCGAACCGTATATTTCTTTGGTGGGCCCGGAGGCGGCGATTGCAGAGTTGGGTGTAGCGGCTGTTTGTTGAGTGAGTAGGAAATTGGCGATCGAACTTTTCACAAGTTCGATCGGTGCGATCGCAGATAAAAAGACTTTTTGCTTAACAATTATTTGTGCTTTGCGATCGCTTTTAACCTTTCCAAACTTAACAACAAAGCCAAGTATTCTTGCTGGCATTATCTAGAACTGAAACCGACCACCTCAACGAACTTTTCGCTGCTGGTATAACGTTTAGGTTGAGCGGTTGCAAATAGCACTCCTAAGCTGTGTTGTATCTAGATTGCCTATGGTATTAGAGAGGGAGAGGGGGTGAAGGGGAGAGGGGGAGAGGATTTGACGATTTTTGATCGGGACTCGAAATATACAATTTAAATGCACAACAGCTTAGCACCACCAGCGACTTTCAACAATCCCCTCCAACCGAATTGTTAGGTTGCGCTGTTAGCTTAACGATTCCACGATCCCGCCTTTGCTAAATAGACACTAGGTGTAGATCGCTAGACATTAGCTTAACCTAACTCAAATCGTTGCCAATCGATGCGATCACACAAGGGTTATGATTGTCATTTATAGGCACCCGACCGTTTGCAAAGCCTAGTCGGAATTTTTCGATTTCACAGGGTCTTGCTTTGGGGTCAGGTGTCTGCCCATCGATAAAGTCCCTTGAGTGCTTAGAGATGAGCCAACCCAGAGGCAACTTAACGCCATCACCTGACTTTTTCAGGAACAAGGTTCTGAATTTATATTTGAGTGGATCGTCAATCCCATCATTGACCGTGAACGTAGACAACTCAACAGCACTGCGGCTGCGGGACTCGCGCGCACTAAACAAGGCACGAACTGGCGATAAAAGCTCGTTGAGTCCATCACTCTTGAGTTGAGTTGTAGGCTCGTTAAATTGCCCATCAATTAAGGATAGATAGATAATTTCAAAGGTTTTTCCGTAACCCTTAAGTCGCTGTAAGCTGCGCCCAATGTCCAAAGCGGTAGGAATACCCGAATTATCAAAATAACCGCCATCAGCCAAATGCAATTTACTTTTGTCCTTACTGCGTTGGTACCACCCTACAGGGGTGAAGTAGGGAAAACGAGCACTGAGGCCAGCCGCTGTACTCAGTTTCAAATCTAGATCGGGTTCATCAATGGCAATATTTTCTTTGTTGGGGAAGTTAATCTGAAAGGGGCCGATCGCCAGGCGATCGCCTGTTTCGACAACAGTTGTGTTGAGAACCAGTGCAGGGGCGATGCCCTGCGGCTGCCAGTGCTGGTAAAAAGACTGCCGCAAGGGATTATCTTGATTTGGAAGAGACAGCTTATCCCAAGCTTTTTCAAACGCAACTTCCAGACCTCTTGCCCGATCCCAATCGTATATGGGGAAAAAGATAAATCGCTGAATCAGGTCAGGGAATAGCCCCATCGTCAGGAGGGGCGTAAGCAAGTCACTGCTAAACAGTTTGCTAGCCGTTTGGCTAAGGGATTTACCACTAATTCCACCAAATTTCACCAAACTTGAAAAGGCAGAAGCCCCCAAGCTACCGCCAGAAACACTACTGATTGCAAATACATGCTGAGGAAAACTTGGAAAATATTCTGTTAGCTTTGTGAAGGCTGTCGCTGCATGATAAGCGGCATAGATACCCCCACCTTGAGCCGCAGCGATATAGACTGGATAGGGTTTATTTGAGAATCGATCGAGATCGGGGCGATTAGCTAACCATTGCTGAAAACTAGATTCTAAAGCTGGAAGGGCTGACTTTTCGGGTTTACTGAATTGTTGAAAGCGGTGATTGTCATTAAGATTTAGTGCACTAGAAACTAAAATTAACCCGATTAGAATCGTTATGCCGGGTATTTTAGTTTGTTGCCCCCAGTTGTAAATTGTTGAAAAAACAACCACCAGAATCGTCAACGATATTGCCACCACACTAATTGAACCCAGCAGATCGGGAAGAAATGTCGGAGGCATCATCAACCCTAAGACGAGGGATGCCAGCAGAGAAATTGAACAACTCCTAACAACGGTAATTCGTGACTTTAGCGTGTTTTGCCAAGAAAATAGCCCCACATTAAAAAAGACGATCAACAGAAAAACAGCAATTAAACCAAAAGACCAAAGTGAATCTTTTGCCGCCACGATCATAGGCAAAGATAAAAGACTAAAAACAAAGCAGGCAATATTAACAAATATATTTTCAAATTTTTGCCCGAAGAGACCTTCACCCATCTTGTTAGAGGCCAAGGAATCTAGGTACTTTGAGTCTTGGAAAAATTTAATACGGTTAATAAAAAAATAAAATAAAATTAGTAATAAAACTATATTGCTAAACATCCACACTAGCAAAAAAATCTTGGGAGTAGGAGGCGATAATTTCTGCAATGTTTCTTGGGTAGCCCAAGTGCCATAAGCCAGGCTACCCAGTGGTATAGCACCTAGCAAACGAGGTGCATTTTTGTATAAGCTATCGAATTTTGGCTTGTAGTATTCAGGAAGACGCTCTTGATAGCATTTCTCAAGTAAACGTGCCGCGAACCACACACCAAGTGAAAGCAAAATAACCAAGACTGTAGAAAAAAGTGCCTGAGCTACATTATTATCTAAAGCAATTGCGCGATAGACCTCAATGGTTTGATCGATCTGGGTAAAAAAATACCAAGCTGCGATTGCAACTGTCAGAGGCACTCTTAAATATATCAAGAACTTCACGATGGGTTTAAGCTGGTTCTCAAACCAATTAGATTTTTCTTGACTTAATTTATTTCTGTTATTAATTTCAGCCATATATCACTAACCAATGACTTTAATGGAACATCTCAACCTAGAAATAACTGCCACCTAACGGCTAAATTGAGCTGCCAACCATCACCTCTAACTCTTACCTAAAATATTGCGATTTTGTCAGATCCAATGATTCGTTATCCATCGCTAGCTTAAAAATTATTTATGCTTGGCGATCGCCAATAACTTCAGCTTGACTAAAATCATAGCTGTTTGTCAGCTCCAATGATTTGTTATACCCGAGCGCTTAACAATTATTTATGCTTGGCGATCGCCGATCGCTGTACGGCATTTACCAACGAAGCCGACCATACAGGTTTTATCTGCATTCGTATCTAAACTAGATCGGCCCCAAGCATTAAACACCGGAAAAAACTTAGTGCGACTTCTCTTGAACCTTTTCTGTTCCCGATCGGTCTAAATTCAAGACAGACCCATCAGGTCTAATTGATATGTACTTCGTAAACCACTTTCAGATTAAAAAACAGCTGACTCCCTGGCTTAGCGGACTCCTCGCCGCTTCCCTGCTTGCAGGAGTAGGCTACACAGCTTACAGCCAACTCACAGTCAAATCCAGCCGCGAAACCAGACGCAAGGAAAAAACCGTTGCTGTCGAAAGGGTGAACCTGCCGATTACAATTTCGGCAAACGGCACAATAGTGCCCGAACGTTCCGTTAACGTCAGCCCCAAAACTTCAGGAATGCTCAAAAGTTTGCTTGTCAAGGAAGGAGATAAAGTTGAAAAAGGGCAGATTCTCGCCTACATGGACGACTCCAACCTCCAAGGCCAACTTACCCAAACTCGCGGACAACTCGCAGCCGCGGAAGCAAACCTGCAAAAATTGCTCAACGGCACTCGAACCCAGGACATTGCTGTGGCTAAGGCAGTGTTGGCAGAACAACAGGCAAGTCTGGAAAAATTGCTCAACGGGAATCGAACCCAAGACATTGCTGTAGCCCAGGCACAAGTGGCAGAACAACAGGCAACCTTGCAAAAATTGCTCAACGGCAATCGAAGCCAGGATATTGCCGTAGCCGAGGCACAACTAGCTGAACAACAGGCAAATTTACAAAAATTGCTCAAAGGCAATCGGTCTGAAGACATCGCCCAAGCAATTGCCAAACTCAGAGATGCCGAATACGCCAAAAACCAAGCTGAGGAAGACTTCCAGAGAAATCAGGAACTCTATAATGCCGGAGCCCTTGCTTTGCAAGTTGTCAACAACTCCCGCACGGCGCGCGATCGAGCTCAAACGCAAGTCAGGCAAGCTCAACAAGCTGTAGCTTTGCTGCAAGCGGGTACTCGCCCTGAAGAAATCGCTGCGGCGCGGGCTGCTGTCGAGCAAAAACGGCAAGCTTTGACCCTGGCGCGATCGGGCGCACGCCCCGAAGACATCGCAGCAGGGCGGGCCGCTGTCGAGCAAAAACGGCAAGCTTTGGCCCTGGCGCGATCGGGCGCACGCCCGGAAGAAATCGCTGCGGCGCAGGCCGCAGTCGAGCAAAAACAGCAAGCTTTGGCGCTTCTAGAAGCCGGTTCCCGCCCGGAAGACATCGCCCAAGCCCGCGCCCAAGTTCTCGCCGCTAGAGGCAGCCTGCAAAGCGTTCAAGCGCTGATCGGCGACACTGTGCTGCGGGCTCCTTTCACCGGCACTGTTACCCGCAAGTACGCCGATCCGGGCGCTTTTGTGACTCCCACTACGGCAGGTAGTGCGGTTTCTTCGGCTACTTCTTCTTCGATTTTGTCCTTAGCTTCCAAAAATCAATTAGTAGCAAACGTAGCAGAAACTAATATTTCTCAGATTCAGATCGGCCAGGCTGCGTCTATTCAAGCCGATGCTTTTGCGGGAAAGACTTTTACAGGTAAAATCACTCAAATTTCGCCTCAGTCGATCGTCCAGCAAAATGTGACAAGTTTTGAGGTTAAAGCGGCAATTATTAATGATGATAAACAAATGCTGCGATCGGGCATGAATGTGAATGTTGAGTTTAAGGCTGGTGAACTCAAAAATGTTTTGGTAGTTCCGACTGCGGCAATTGTCCGCCAACAAAGGGAAACGGGGGTTTATGTTCCGGGTGGAGAAGATGGTAAACCTGCTTTTATGCCGATTAAGACTGGTATGACGGTGGATGATAAGACGGAAGTGCGATCGGGTTTGAAAGGAAATGAAAAAGTGCTGATGAGTTTCCCCCCGGGATTGCGGCCTAGATCTCAAAATCCATCGGGTGGAATTCCGGGTTTGCAACCGGGTGGGGGAACGCGCTTGCGTTAGGGTTTTGATTTTTTTATTGAACCGCGAAGGCGCGAAGGGCGCGAAGGAGGAAAAGAAAGAAGGAAGAAGGAAGAAGGAAGAAGGAAGAAGGTTTTAATTGCCTATGCTTGTCGGCTCAGCCCAATACCCAATGCCCAATCAATAATAATATGAAATTACAGGCTCGCCCCCGCACTAACAAAATCTCTAATGTTCAAATCGCGTTCATGGCGACTGAGGCGCTGTGGAATAATAAGTTGCGTACCAGTTTAACTATGCTGGGCGTAATTATTGGGATATCTTCGGTAATTGCTATTACTTCGGTGGGACAGGGTGTACAAAAATCAACTGAAGAACAGTTAAAGGCTTTGGGTACAAATGTGCTGTTGGTTTTATCCGGCGCTTCGCGATCGGGCGGTGTTAGTCAAGGAAGCGGTTCTGCTACTACTCTTACTTGGGATGACGCTAGGGCGATCGGCAAGCAAGCTCCCGCTGTTAAGGCGATTTCGGCTTATTTGCAGCGTCAAGTGCAAGTGGTTTACGGCGGACAAAATTCATTTACTTCGATTTTGGGAACGGATTTAAATTATCCAGATGTGAAGAACATTCAACCCCAAGAAGGACGGTTTTTTAACGAGGATGAATTGAATGCTGCTGAGCCTGTAGTTGTCCTCGGTTCTAAGGTGCGGGACGAACTTTTTGGACCCGGAGCTAATGCGCTATCCTCCGATATTCGCATTCAGGGAAACCGCTACAAGGTCATTGGAGTGATGGAACCTAAGGGGTCTGTAGGGGGAACCGATCAGGACGATCGAGTGTATATTCCACTCAAAAATATGTCTTCGCGGATTGTGGGGAGAAATTCTTTAGCGGGGATTGCGATCTCGGGTTTTTGGTTGGAAACTGCGGGCGAAGCGGATTTAGCGGATGCTCAATTTCAAGTTGAAAATATCATGCGCTTGCGGCACAATATTTATCCGCCACAACCGGATGATTTTCGAGTTGTAAATCAAACTGAGATCGTTAATACTTTCAGCAATGTGATAGGTTTGTTTACGGTGATGGTGGGTGCGATCGCCGGAATTTCTTTGGTGGTTGGCGGCATCGGTATTGCTAATATTATGTTGGTGTCTGTTGTGGAACGCACTAAGGAAATCGGGATTCGCAAAGCGGTAGGCGCTACTAATGCAGCAATTCTAATTCAATTTATGGCGGAATCTATTTTAGTTTCCACGGTGGGGGGAACGGCGGGTATTGGGTTGGGAGTTGCGATCGCCTTTGGGGCCTCGACAGCGTTCAAATTTCCGTTTGTGGTTTCTGTATGGTCGATCGCAGCGGGTTTTGGCCTGTCTTTTACCGTCGGGTTGTTAGCTGGAGTATTGCCGGCTCGGAATGCCGCTCGCTTAGATCCGATCGCAGCCTTGCGGAATGATTGAATTTAAGCAATATAAGCTCTTGTGGGGTGGGCATCCTGCCCGCCCGAAAGCCTAAATTTTAATTCAGCTTACACTAAACCAGCTTGAAAAATCTGATTTGCAGTGAGGTTTAAATCGGGAAAAGTTTGCGACACAATCCGCTCGTTCTCTCGAAACTTGAGGACTTGATATTCACCATCAACCAAGTTACAGACAGAAATTGTCGGTTGTTTGGGATTGCCAATAACATTGCGTCCGCCCAACGCAGCATAATCCACAATCCAATATTCAGGGATACCCATTTCCTCATAATCAGCATATTTCAAATAGTAATCATCGCGCCAATTGGTTGACACAACCTCAATTACCAACGGTATCGATGCACCCAAACTGAGGACAGATTGTTTTTGCCACAATGTTTCATTTACCAGATTTGCACGATTCAGCACCAACACATCAGGCAAATAACCAGAATCTTTTTCAGGAGGTTTGACTATCGCTTGGTTGGGGATACCGTATGGCAATCCCAGACGTTTGATTTGAACAGCAATTGTGATCGTAAGAAAGCCTGTAACTTCTTGATGTTCGCCTACTGGTTGTATTTTTTGAATAATATTTCGATTGTGCAGTTCGTAGCGTACCGCCGGATTTTTAGGCAGCCAATCCACAAATTCCTCGAAGTTTACGAGTTTGGGTAAAGCTTGAGTCATAAATTTTTAGAATTACTGATAATAGAAATTATATCTCTATCCATCTGCGTGTATCTGCGTGCATCGGCGGTTACAAATTTCCATTTTTTATAAACTCCGCAAGTTATTGTGCCGCTTATGCTGTAACCATTTCGGGTTTAATATCAGGTGATGCTGGCTCAAAATACAACACCATGATTTGCTCTGGATGCAGCCCGACAGATTCATAAGTGCGTCCGTTGCGATCGCTAAATTCAACCTCAAACGCTGCACCATCAGCCAACAGTTCAACCACTGTCCCAACTTGTCCGCGCCACAGATTGTATTCAGGAATGTCAACGGTTAAGGCAACGACATCTAGTAATTTAATTGTATTATTTTCCACTTTCTTTTATAACCTCCAGGCACTGCTGATACGAATAAGTAGCCCTCCGTTTATCTCATCTCAAAGTCCCCGTCTTCTAGTTTTTTTTTTCGCTCGTTGGAACTCATCGGTTAGATTTATAAACTATGAATTACAACTTACTATTGAAGAAATAACTTAGTTCCAAGCACATTTCGCCATTACTCCAAAACAAAAATTTACCGGGATAGCTAAACCTAGTATCTAAAGCCACAGCAATATATTCCTTATAAACGGGATGTAATTTACATTCCAAGGATTTGATTTTAGTTATGAGTATCGTATCGATAAAACAAAGTCTACTGATAAGTTCTATGTAAAACTCTTCCGTTTTTTTCCAATCATTTAATTCCTCTATACCTGAAGTTCCTAAAGATGTTTGAACGAAATGAACTAAATCATTATAATATCCTAAGAAATTTTCTCCATCATCATATAGGTCATATAGGTCTTGCAACTGGTTCTGTTGTTCTAAGTATTTTATTGTCTCTTCTAGTTGAGCTATTTTTGCAAGCAGCCGATTATTTTCCGTTTTCGTATTTTCGCTGGGTGCATACCCTTCATTTTTTCCTTGCTTCGAGTCATTAGTTGCGTGATCAATTGCCGTAACTTTACTTTTCTCCTGCTTAAGCTCTGTTTCAAGTTGATGTTTTGTATTTTGCAAACTCTCAATTTCTTGCTGAAGACCTGCCACTCTATTTCTCTCGTCCTTAAGCTGTCGCTCTAAACTTATTTTAGCTTTTTCTAGCTCTCTGGCATTCTCTTCTAGTTGCTTAACTTTTGTTTCTAATTGACGGGAATTGGAGTTTAATGAATTTAACTCATAAAGCTTTCTTTCTAATTGTATTTTTTCTTGCTCTAGCTGGTTATTATCTATCTCTAAAGGTTGAATTCGGTCTAGTGCTCGTCTTAGTTCTGACTCTAAAGAGTTTTTGCTAGCTCGGAGTTGTAGATTATCTTGTGTCAATCTAGTATTATTATCTTTAGCTTGATTTAACTCTCTCCTCAGAACGTCTCTTTCTTGCTGTAAATCCCTATTTATTTGAATGAGTGATTGATTTTGTGCTATGACTTCATTAAGCTGCCTAGTAACCTGTTTAACTTTCTCGATTAAAAATTCCCACGTTATAAACTCTATATCTTGACTGCTGAGAGAACCACCCAATTCTTGAATAAGAACTTTTTTATGAGCTTCTAGTTCTTCAATTTTTTGTTCATAGTAAATATTTTTAATTCGCAGATTTGTTGAAATTTTCCTTACTTCATCTCTTTCGCTCTCAACGCTTGCTAACTGTTGTTGTAGCTTTTGAACCGTCTGATTCAAAGAATTATTCTCAGTAGTAGTTGCCTTGAGTTCTGCCTCTTTTTGCTTAAATCTTGCAAGTAGTTGAAGTATAAAGGCGGTAAATAGGTTATTTGCTTGTTGTAACTGCTTCTTTATTTGCCTAAGCTCAACTTTCTGTGCTTCGAGCCTGTTATCCTCTGGTTTGTTCTTACCGCGGCGAAGTTGCAGGTAAATTATTACGATACTTAGTAAAGCTATTAAACCAGCAGTTTCGTAAACCATACTAATACTTTTTTGAAAATAGCGTTTTTGGACCTCGGTTCCCAGGCAGAGCCTAGGAACCAGTTAATCAAAATTAGCCAAAAAACAGAGGGCGAGTTTAGCATAAAACTTAACCCCAAAAGTCAAATTTTATGCTCTAAACCCGCCCTCGCAAAACTCCCTTAATAAGCGTCTTGCAATTCGTAGAAATCAGGGGAAATGTAATCTTTCCGCAGCGGCCAGCCTACCCAATCTTCGTTCATCAAAATCCGTTTCAGATTCGGATGTCCTTCGTAGACAATGCCGTACATATCGTAGGATTCCCGCTCTTGAAAGTCGGCTGCTTTCCAAATCCAGTAGACTGATGGCACTCTGGGATCTTCGCGGGGTACGAATACTTTGACGCGGACTTCTTCAGGCTTGGAAGCATTATCTGTCAGCTTAACCAAGTGGTAGACGCTGACTAAATCTTGTCCCGGCCCTTGGTCGTAGGCGCACTGGCACTGCATATAATTAAACCCGTAGGCATACAGTGCTGTTGACATCGGAATTAAGAATTCTCGATCGACCTTTAATATCTCCACGCCCAAATTATCGGCCGCTAAAGCTTCATGTTCAAAGCCATTTTGAGTCAACCACTGGGAAACCTTCCCGGCTTCAACAATTGCAGATTCTGTCTCAGCCACGGTTTACCTCCTGTTTTTGTCCTGCAAGCAGGGCCGGCGGTACAGGCATTCCCATTGCTTCCGTCAATTCCTTCGGCGGCGCTATCCGGCCCGGAACAGACAAGTATTTGCCGTCCAAAATGTCGTCTACTACTTTCATTTTGTGGGGTCTGGTGTAGTAGCGGTGGGTTGGCAGCAAATTGGCCCGTTCTTGCATGGAATCGTTGGCGATTTTTTTCCGCAGTTTGATAATTGCGTCAATAATCGCTTCTGGGCGGGGGGGACAGCCGGGGATGTACACGTCTACGGGAATCAGTTTGTCAACGCCTCTGACTGCTGTGGGGGAGTCCATGCTGAACATTCCGCCGGTGATCGTGCAAGCGCCCATCGCGATCACGTATTTGGGTTCCGGCATTTGTTCGTACAGCCGCACCAAGATGGGGGCGTACTTCATGGTAATTGTGCCGGCGGTGATGATCAAGTCGGCTTGCCGGGGGCTCGATCGCGGTACTAAGCCGAATCTGTCGAAGTCAAAGCGCGATCCGATCAAAGCTGCAAATTCGATGAAGCAGCAGGCCGTGCCGAAAAGTAGCGGCCACAGGCTCGAAAGTCTCGCCCAATTGTAGAGGTCATCCACTGTTGTCAGGATGACGTTCTCTGAGAGTTGGGATGTGACTTCCGGGCGCTCGACAGGGTTAATAAGCGCTTTTTGTGATTTGTCAGAACTTAAGACCATTCCAAGGCTCCTTTGCGCCATGCATAGACAAGAGCAATAACGAGGATCGCAATAAAAAACAAGGCTTCGATAAAAGCCAACAGTCCTAGCTGGTTGAAAGCAACCGCCCAAGGATACAGGAAGACGGTCTCTACGTCGAAGATGACGAAGACCAGGGCGAACATATAATATCGGATGTTGAACTGAATCCAGGCTCCGCCGATCGGCTCGACGCCGGATTCGTAGGTAGTGCGTCGGTCGTAGGGACGACTTTTGGGGCGCAGTACCTTAGACGCCGTGAGGGCGAGGATAGGGACTAGGCTGGAAATTAACAGGAAGCCTAAGAAATACTCGTAGCCGCTGAGTGCAAACACGGTGAATAAATACTGCCTCGGTGAAAGGGTTCTGTAACTTGTCTGTTACATTATATAGATTTTGGGTAGCTGAAATTACGAGTTGGTTGAGATTAATCATCCATCTTCTGCAATAATTTTTAATGTATATTCTAATATTGTAACTGCCTGTGGAAGACGGGCGGCTGCCTGTGGACGCTAAGTAAGACCATCATCGACTTAAGTGTCGAACGCCCTTGTGGTGTCCCTAACGTGGCATCGGCGGTTGAGACGGGAAACCTCGAAGACGAATAAGACCGTCCTAATGTCAGTAACCCCGGTCTCAAGACACGGGGCTTGCAAGAGAAATCTGGCAAGCCGTACTGACCAGACTAAGGCTTAACTGCCTACGTTTTGAGAGTCACGACACCCTGTGGATGCGTAGCTAGTCCCCTGCTCTGTCATATGCAATTAAACAGTTCTAAGGTCACTGGAACAGTGTTGCAGGTCTAACAAGCTCTCGAAACATTGTCGAAGCTAACATTACCCCATTCATGGGAGGCTCAATTGAGCAAAATACTATGCGTACAGGATTGGAAGATTGGAAGCGGTAATTGTCCCGTTGAAAGTGCAATACAAAAGTACACTCCCGTTAACCAATCCCAAGGCGGTAGTAAATCAAAAATATAAAGCCGTGCTTCTAGCACGGGGTTTCTACCCATTTTTTCTGATGAGCGATCGAGCCACTGAAACTAAAACCCTCGATCGGCACGAGTGCCGCGCCTGCGGCTACGTCTACGATCCGAAAAAGGGCGATCCTAAAATTGACATTGCCCCGGGGACGGCTTTTGAAGATTTGCCCCAAACTTGGGTCTGTCCCGTTTGCGCAGCGCGCAAGTCGGCGTTTCAAAATCTCGGTCAAATGGAAGGGGTATCGGGATTTAAGGCAAATCAGCGCTACGGTGTCGGTGTCAACGGCATGACCGAAGGTCAGAAAAGTTTGCTGATTTTTGGCGGCTTGGTCGTTGGTTTCTTGTTGTTACTTAGTATGTATGGTTTGCAGTAAAACGATTGTGAGATTTTGGCAACGAATTGTAATGTTATTGGCCGCTGCGCTTATCTGTACGAGTTGCAGCACCATCGGTTCTGTGAGTTACAACCCCTGGCAAGTGATTTCCTTGCCGACGCAAGCTAATTTGCAGGATATTGCCTTTACGGGCAATCCTCAGCACGGCTGGGTTGTAGGTTCTGAGGCGACTCTGCTCGAAACGCTTGACGGTGGCACTAGCTGGAAGTCTGTAGCACTCGATATCGACGATCCGAGGTCGCGTTTTGCGTCGGTGAGTTTTTCGGGTTCCGAAGGCTGGATTGTCGGCCAGCCTTCTGTTTTGCTCCACACGAACGATGAGGGCAAGTCTTGGACGCGGATTGCTTTGAGCAGTCAGTTGCCTGGTTCTCCGAGTACGATCGCGGCTTTGGGCCCGAATTCCGCCGAGATGACGACCGATGTCGGGGCGATTTACCGGACTTCCGACGGCGGCAAAAATTGGAAAGCTGTCGTGCAGGATTCTTTTGGGGTAGTTCGCAATATCAACCGTTCACAAGAGGGGCAGTATGTTGCGGTTTCCTCAAAGGGCAATTTCTACTCGGTGTGGAAACCCGGACAAGAAGCTTGGGAACCTCACAACCGCAATAGTTCTCGCCGCCTGCAAAATATGGGCTTTACCAAAGACGGGCGTTTGTGGATGCTCGCCCGCGGCGGTCAGATTCAGTTTAGCGACCCGTCCAATCCTGAAGGTTGGGGAAAACCGTTTTTTCCCGATCGCAAGGCGAGTTGGGGTTTGCTGGACATGGCTTACCGGACTGATAATGAAATTTGGGTAGCCGGCGGCGGCGGCAATTTGCTGTGCAGTTTGGACGGCGGGAAAACTTGGCAAAAAGACCGCGAAGTTGAAGATGTTCCCGCTAATTTTTACAGGATTGTCTTTATGGGCCCCGATCGCGGATTTGTGCTCGGCGCGAGCGGTACTCTACTTAAATATCAAGGTTCAGCGCAAGCTGCTTGATAGTAGAATAGTAATAGAGATTATCTGTCGATTTGTTGTTGAAAGGAGGATTCTAAATGGCTGGTACAACTGGAGAACGTCCGTTTGGGGACATTATTACAAGTATCCGTTATTGGGTAATTCACAGCATCACCATTCCGGCTTTGTTTATTGCTGGATGGCTGTTTGTGCAAACGGGTTTGGCTTACGATGCTTTCGGAACTCCTCGCCCTAACCAATATTTCACACCGCAGCGGGAAGAAGTGCCGATTATCTCGGATCGCTTTGAAGCTAAGAAACAAGTAGATCAGTTCATTGCCAAGTAATTTAAGAAGGATTTGGAAAAATGACGAGCAGAACCCCAAACAATGAGCCAATTTCGTATCCGATTTTTACGGTGCGGTGGCTGGCAGTTCATACTTTAGGTGTCCCAACAATTTTCTTTTTGGGCGCGATCGCAGCAATGCAATTTATTCAACGATAGGAGTTTACAATGCCTGAGCGCGTTCCTAATCCCAATGAACAGCCTGTTGAGTTAAACCGGACTTCTCTTTATTTGGGTCTGTTGCTGATTTTTACTCTGGGTATTTTGTTCTCCAGTTATTTCTTTAATTAACTGGTGTCTGAGTTTGCTTTCGATAGTTCGATCGAATTTGTTTAGCTGTAAATTAGTGAGGTGATGGCTATGTTTAGTGAAAGTGGCAGAATTCCTTTGTGGCTGGTAGCTACTGTCGCAGGTCTCGGTGTTCTAACCATTGTGAGCCTTTTCTTCTACGGTGCTTATGCCGGTTTGGGTTCTTCGATGTAAGGAGAATCAAGCCGATTTTAGGCTTTTAACCCCCCGGTCAAAAGGGGGGTTTTAATTATGCGAAGTTTGTTGCTTGTAGCAGGGATAAATGTTATCGAAAGTGTGGATATTTTGGCAAGTTTATGATAATTAAATCCGGCGTTGTGAGATGGGGATTTTTTGTGGTTGGGTGGAGATTGCCTCAATAAACGGCTCGCCTTGCGGGTTCACCAATAACCCCAAAATAGATCGCCACTAGCCGACGCTCGCTAAGAGAGTGTGGGCAGATCCTGAAATTAGCCAAAAGTTGCGAGTAGAATGGTGCAAGAGCCGATCGCTCGATCGTAGTGCACAGCGAAATATGACCCCACCGCAGCCGCCCCGCAAACCTCAAACCGTCTTGGGTGCGATTACCCAAGCAGTCCAGACTATTGCTAAGGTTAATTTTAACCAGCTAGCGCTGAAACCGAATGCCAAAGTACCCGAACTGTGGGTACAGGATGCGGGTGCAGCTAAAGCTGAGGTTTATCCGCTGTTGGGCGATCGATATTTGTTAGGTCGATCGTCGAAATCTTCAGATATTGTAGTTCGCAATCCCGTTGTCAGTCACGTGCACTTATCCCTGTCGCGGGATACTAGGCGGCGGACTCCTTTTGTCATCAAAGATGAAGACTCCACCAACGGCATTTACAGCGGCAAAAGGCGAATTAAAAGTATGTCCCTGCGTCACGGAGACGTGTTCACTTTAGGGCCGCCGGAATTAGCCGCCGCTGTCAGAATTCAGTTCGTATATCCGCCGCCTTGGTATTTGCAACTTGTGCGTTACAGCTTTTACGGCGTCAGCGGAATCACCGCTTTAATTGCGGTGTTCGTAGGTATAGAATCGACAAAGTTTAAAGTGCGGCCTCTGCCGAGAAGTATCAATGGCCCCGTGATTGTTTACGCCCGCGATGGGCAAACTCCCCTGCGTCCTCCTCAGAATAACGCTCACTTAGAATTAAAGCAATTGCAGGATTTTTCGCCCTATTTATCCAAGGCGGTACTTGCTTCGGAAGACAGCCGCTACAATTGGCATTTGGGCATAGATCCGATCGGAGTTTTGCGG
Source organism: Microcoleus sp. C2D2 (assembly GCF_036702495.1). Lineage (NCBI taxonomy): Bacteria > Bacillati > Cyanobacteriota > Cyanophyceae > Oscillatoriales > Microcoleaceae > Microcoleus > Microcoleus sp. C2D2. The sequence goes on from NZ_JAUBTO010000101.1 coordinate 25,535, forward strand.
GCGCTTTTGACCAATGTTCGCGGGGGAGGAATTCGCGAAGGCGGCAGCACTGTGACGCAGCAGTTAGCGAGGAGTTTGTTTCGAGATTATGTGGGAACTCAAGATTCGGCAGGACGCAAGTTCCGGGAAGCAGTAGTTGCCTTAAAACTGGAGAATTATTACAGCAAAGACGAGCTGTTGCTGACTTATTTAAATCGCGTGTTTTTGGGAATTGACCTTTACGGTTTTGAGGATGCGGCTCGGTTTTATTTTGGCAAGTCGGCGAAGGATTTAACCTTGTCAGAGGCAGCAACTTTGGCGGGCATTTTGCCTGCGCCAAACAGTTTTAATCCGATTCAAAATTATCAGTTGGCGGTACAGTACCGCGATCGAGTGATCGAACGGATGCGCGCACTGGGGACGATTTCTCAGGAAGAAGCCGATCGCGCGAGGCGATCGCGAATTGATATCAATCCGAAAGCTCGCGAATTTCTGCAAAGTACGATCGCTCCTTATTTCTACAGTTATGTATTTGACGAATTGGAGTTTTTGCTGGGGGAGCAGTTAGCCAGAGAAGGCAATTTTATTGTAGAAACAGGTTTGAATCCCCGCCTGCAAAAGGTGGCTGAAGCTTCCCTCAAAAATGCTGTAGAAAATGCCGGAGCCAGTGCAGGTTTTTCTCAAGGAGCCGTGGTAACTCTCAATACTACAACCGGGGAAGTCTTAGCTTTAGTTGGGGGCGTAGATTATTTGAAAAGTCAGTTTAATCGGGCTACCCAAGCTTTGAGACAGCCCGGTTCTACATTTAAGATTTTCAGCTATGCAGCCGCCCTAGAACGCGGAATACCCGCCAGCAAAACTTATTCTTGCGAGCCGCTTTCCTGGGGCGGACAAAGTTACAGCGGCTGCGAAAGAACCAGCGGCAGTGCTGATATGTATCGGGGTTTAGCACAGTCGGAAAATGCAATTGCTTTGAGAGTAGCACAAGATGTCGGTTTAGACAATGTAGTGGGAATGGCCAGACGTTTGGGGATTACATCTCCACTGCGTTCTGCCCCTGGTTTAGTATTAGGTGAAAGTGAAGTTAACGTATTGGAATTAACCGGGGCATTCGGGGTTTTGGCGAACCGGGGTTTGGGCAATCGCGCCCACGTAATCAAGCGAATTATTGACAGCAGCGATTGCAAAGATCGAAATAATTTTAACAGTTGCCGGGTGATTTATGACTATCAAAAAGATGGCGTTGCCAATCGGCAGTTAGTTCCTGAAGCCGTAGCGGATACGATGACCGATCTGCTGCAAGGTGTGGTGCGGGGAGGTACGGGCAGCAGTGCTGCTTTGGGGTTAGGAGAAGCTGGAAAAACAGGCACGACTAATGATAATAAAGATTTGTGGTTTGTCGGTTATATTCCGAGTCAGCAACTGGTGACAGGAGTTTGGTTGGGAAATGATGATAATTCTGCGACTGGGGGAGGTAGTGCAAATGCCGCTCAGTTGTGGGGGGAGTATATGCGGCAGGTGGCGCGTTGAAATTGCCGAAACCATTGCTTTTACTTCTTTTAGACTTTTAGATCCCCGACGGAGCAGAAGTTGTCGGATCTCTGCGTATTGGTGGGCTTATTTACAGCAGTCACCTTGGTGGTTAAGACTTTTATTGGTAGGGGTAAGGCTAGCCATAAGCACCCTACAGCTAGAGTAGGTGCTTGACACTCCCCGGCGTTTACGCGCGGGAATTCTTGCTTGGGTCAGTCGAACTTATAGCGGTTCTCAAGCGTGGTGAGGTATGCCCACGGAGGCCACGGAGGCCACGGAGGCCACGGAGGCCACGGAGGCCTATGCCCATGAGTACCTCATATGAGAGCTCGAAAGGCTATATCTCTGTTTTGTCGCCACCAATGAGTAGAGGTCGTTATTGCCACAGGTTGAACAATCTTGGGAAGTATACACAGGGGCAACAGCAATTACTGTTTTCCCATATATTTTTCCAAAGTATTGCAACCCGAAGAGCAAACTGATCCCAAGCTGCATCATTAATTGACTTGGCAAGCTTGTGGTTCTTAATCATATTCCTCACCTGAATATCGACCTAGGCTACAAAATCGCGCTTATTTTACCACGCCGGGCGTCGTCAAAATGGCGAAGTCTTTGCGCTGCCTACTGACTTTCAGGTGTTTTCTCCCTAACTTGTTAATCGCTTTTTTACGATTATTAGAACCTTTCTTCTTCCCTTGAAACTCGTTTCTGCAAGCGTTTTAAAGCTTTTTCGCTTTAGTCCAGATAGCGAGGGTTGGGGACTGTTTCACCACTACTGTCGGTGTAGAAATGATTCAACCCCACATCTATTCCAACAGTAATAAGCTGTTGCGGCATTTAAATTGTATGTCAAAAAAAATTCAAGTCTTGTGGGGTGGGCGTCCCGCCCGCCCTGAATATACAATTTAAATGCGCGACAGCTTACCAGTGGGAATAGATTCCTCTGTTCGCTCGACGTTGACACAAAACTGAGCTCCGTAGCCGTCAGCACGACGAATAACGCTAACTCGTTTAATCTCGCTAGGTGCCGAGAAGTGTAAATCCCGACTACCAAGTAATTTGAAAGTTCCAGCAGCAAAACCATCCGTGAAGGTTAGGCATTTTTTGTCAGTAGAAAGCTTCCAACCTGATGTCTTGTATTCTACGGAACGAGTGTGCTTTTTAAATTGTGGATACCCCTTTTTCCCTGGTTTCTTGGCTTGGCAATTAGAGAAAAAACGTTGGATAGCAAAAATGGCACCTTGGGCCATCGCTTGACGCGCCATCGATTTAAGTTTGCCTGCCCATTCAAACTCTTTAGCCATGATAGCGCATTGTTTGTAGAGGTCAGCTAGCTTAACTCTGGAATTGTCTATCCAGTATCTGAGAGCTTTGTTTCTGACAAATTGAGCAGTGCGGATCGTGTCGTCGATGACCCTGTATTGCTGTGCTTTGCCTTTGAACGCGAACTCTAATACAATCATGGAATTGTCGTATCACGCTTATAGATTATTGTGTCTATAAAACGAATTGTTTAAAGAATCTTTACACTTTACGACTATAATTAAAGCCGGCCACGCTCTGAAGGGGCTTTTACCCAAATTTCCGGTAAAAGTGCGGTGACACACAAGTGGGCTTACACAGTCGATCGTTCCTCCGTAAATATCAAGTAGCCCGAACTACTAACTCTTGAGTGGTTGCAAAGCATTCTGGAAAACGTAGTCACCGACTTGTTTACCGAAAAATTGGGTTTAAAGCCCCGCACTTAAGTGCGGCTTTTATCTAGGACTTTCCTTGATAAAAAGTGCTGAGGTTTGATATAATCATACCATGATAGTAAGAGAAGCAAAGCTCAAAAACGGAACGAGAGAGCAATACTGTGCGCTGGATGAAGCCATCCGAAAAGCCCAGTTCATTAGAAACAAACCTGTCAGGTTTTGGATGGACAACGCAGATGTTAGTAAGGCTGTCTTGTACGCACTGTGCAAAGATATTGCTAAAGATTTCGCTTTCGCCAAAAAGCTCAACTCAGCCGCCCGTCAAGCCAGTGCGGAACGTGCTTGGGCTGCTATCTCTAGCTTCTATACCCGTTGCAAGAAAGGCGAGAAAAGGAAGGGTTATCCCCAGTTCAAAAAGCATTGTCGCTCTGTAGAGTACAAGGTGTCAGGCTGGAAACTGTCTTCTGATTGCATGAGCATCAACTTCACTGATGGTTTTGAAATTGGAACTTTGTCTCTATTCTGCAATAAGGAAACGCGGGAAGACATTCATAGACTTAAAATTAACCGTGTGCGAGTTGTAAGAAGAGCAGACGGGTATTATGCTCAATTCTGCTTTGATGCCACTCGCAAAGAAGAAGGAAAGTATACAGGCAATGTTGTGGGCTTGGATCTGGGGCTGAAATACTTCATCAAAGACCAAAATGACAACGCCGTTATCTACCCTCAATTCTTGATCGAGTCAGAGCGTAGACTCAAGAAAGCTCAAAGCCAGTTGAGCAAAAAAATTGTTAAAGGGGCAAAGACTCAATCAAACAATTATCATAAGGCAAGGAAACGACTCGGTAAAATTCATCTAAAAATCCAAAGACAGCGTAAAGATTGGGCAATAAAGCAAGCCCGATGCGTAGTGGCATCTAACGATGTCGTCGTCTATGAGGATTTGAAGATTGCGAATATGGTCAAGAATCACCACTTGGCTAAGTCGATTTCTGATGCTGGCTGGTATCAATTCACTCAATGGCTGGACTACTACGGGAAAATCTGGGATAAGGCAGTTGTGGCAGTGGAGCCTAACTATACATCTCAAGATTGCTCTAATTGTGGTATGAGAGTGAAAAAGTCACTCAGCACTAGAACTCATTCATGTTCTAATTGTGGAATAGATATTTGTCGCGATACGAATGCGGCAATAAACATCCTGAATTCGGGAATGAAGATGCTGGGTGTAGAGTGGCAACATAACGGTACCTCTGGGCAAGAGGAATCCGCCTCGCTTGAGGGAAAGCATGGGGAGAAGACTACCTCTACTATGGATGGGAAACCTTCCATAGCAAGTGGACTTCGATGAACCATGAATTAGAATCCCCGTACCTTCAGGTCGGGGAGTATGTCAACCAACACATCTCCCTGGGTATCAGCAGTACGGGTATGAAGACCTGCCCAAATCCGGGATTCTCCAAGCTCTTGAGAAATCTGCGAAAAGCTGGTATAGCTGCAGGTTACACCTGCGTTTGCCGGAAAGATGAGACTCACTTTCACTGCATCACTGCCAAAGAAGCGTTGCAAAACCCTCTCTGCCGCACCTGCGGTTACACAATGCCCGGAGATATAATCAGGGTGAGCCAGAGTGACCATCAGTGATTCCCAGTTTGGATCGGGAGTAATGACAGGATTGCCAAGTTCTGCCGCATTGGGAATAGCAACTACAGGTCGCCAAAGTTTGTATTTGTACTTAACCTCGTATCCGGCAATGTAGGCATCTGCGCCTGCGAAGTTGAGCAGTGCAAACAGCCGTGCATTTTCAATCAAATTATTGCCTTTTGCTGTTGCCGCTGCTCTGGCTGGCGTATTCCAGAGTGGCACAGGGGAAATTGCAGAAAAAATTGCCGTTGCCGTTTGTTCAGCAGTTCGGGCGGTGCTGTATCGCCCCCCCAGGAGTTTCACTTCACTCTAGCAATTTTTGGTCGCTGCTTGATGTCAAATTTTTAGGTCTTAAATAATGTCGAACTCCCTCGGGAGAAATCCCGACAGCCTCAGCTATTTTTTTTAGAGATAGACCTTGAGCGCGAAGTTTGACGATTTC
>NZ_JAUBTO010000102.1:0-30667 GCF_036702495.1 Microcoleus sp. C2D2
TTAATTGGGTCAATAGGTAAAAGATGAGTAATTTTACTCATTGACAATAGTGCTTTTAGCTTAACTTGTGAGTAATGATCCTACCCTAATCACACGCGACGTGCAGCACATTTTGGTTAATACGGCTCAGAAAAATGACCCTAGTAGCAAAGATAAGAATGGGAACTCAAAATGGCAGCAGAATGGAGGAAGACGTTGGGTGAGTTATGAATATGGCTTTTGGGCGATCGATGCTGCCGCTGCGGTGTAGGCTGCTGTTAATTGGACACCAGTAGGAAACGAAGTTTCAGTGACTTCGGGCTTGCAGAAGGTGATTAAAATGATTCCTGATAGCAACGAAAAGGGAATAAAAGCGAATACTACGCTTTCCGAAAATATTATTGTTGAAAAAGCCGAAGTAATTTGTGATGTCACCCATCCAGACTGGAGCGACTTCACGATAAAACTAATTTCACCAAGTGGAACTGAATCAGTGTTAGCAAATCCCATACCTCAAACCCCGAATTCAAGCGGTAGCGATGAGATTGTGCCAGATTCTTCTCAGTGGAAGTTTATGTCTTTTCGACACTGAGGTGAGTTATCCCAGGGTGAATGGAAGTTACAGGTTATTGATAACAATGTCAACCAATTAGAAGAATGTGGAACAATTGGAAACTCAATCTCTTCGGATTAAAACTCGACTAATCTCCCAATATTGTTACTAATACAAAAAACAGCGATTCCGGCCCTTGACGATATGTTTTGAAGTGGGCTAATAGCATTCCTGGCAAGGGGACTGTTCTCTTCAAGATTCCTCTCAGTGATTTGAGCTACAAGACTAGCACCAATGGTTTTACCATTTGATTACTATAACCATTGCCCCTGATTACCGATTCAGTGATTATTCATGGCATGACTCAGCCTGGATTGTCAGATCGTCCACTGATTAAATTACATGGCAGTAAGGTATCACTGGATAATTTATATATCTCTGCTGGTAACAGTACAGTTAGATGATACATACAAGCTTCTGATAAATAATGTTTGCAACATATATAAATGGTAATGTTAGTGATTCAGTGAAAAGTCAACTATATGCAGGTTCTACTGATGCTGTTCTATTCTAATTAAAAATAAAATTGGTTAAATAATAGGCAACTAAGGCTATACCCGATGGCACGTTCGGGCAATTTCATCATCCAATCCGGTTGATTTTACCGGTTACCGACAGTCAGGACACGGCGCCGTGCCGTTTCCCTACAATTAATCAGGTGATGGTTACATCCTCAGCTCATTATCTTGTAAGATTAGCTCAACATTTTGATTCATAACCCTTTTATCTCTTCCTTCCTCGTGAGCCATAAAACAAAAGCTCAAATATTCTGTATTCTATTTTACGTTTGTGGCTTTCCAACTTTGGTAACTGCCCAAATTGTCCCCGATCGCACTCTACCGCTCAACTCCACCGTCACCTCAGACGGCAACACCTTAAGGATTCAAGGCGGCACAGCAGCGGGCCCCAACCTATTCCATAGCTTTCGGGAATTTTCCGTCCCCACCGGCGGTACAGCATTTTTTAACAACGTTGATACCATTCAAAATATCTTTACTCGCGTCACAGGTGGGTCAATTTCTAACATTGATGGCATCCTCAAAGCGAATGGCAGCGCTAACCTATTTCTCCTCAACCCCAACGGCATTATTTTTGGCCCAAAGGCCAGCCTGAATATCGGTGGCTCGTTTTTAGGCACTACAGCCAATAGCATCAACTTCGCTGACGGCACATCATTCAGTGCCACCAATCCCCAAGCAAATCCTCTGCTAACTATCAGCATTCCCACTAGCTTGCAATTCGGCCCGAATCCAGGTCAAATTGTCAATCAATCTGCGATCGTTTCTGCCCAGAAAGACAGCGGCCAAGGAAATGAGGAACCTATAGGCTTAAAAGTTTCACCCGGTCAAACTTTAGGGCTAGTGGGTGGCGACGTAGTGCTTCCCGGTGGCTTTTTGACAGCACCCGGAGGCAGAATTGAACTTGGGAGTGTCGGTGCTAACAGTTTAGTTAGCTTGACTTTCAATGACTCAGGTTTCGCTTTGGGATATGCAGGTGTCCAGAACTTCCAGGATATTCAGCTATCACAGGGCGCGGCTGTAAATGCTAGTGATGATAAAGATGCTAGCGGTGAAGGTGGCGGCACTATTCAAGTACAGGGACGGCGGGTGGTGCTGACGGAGAACTCAGGAATTATCTCTCAGACTTTCGGAAGCCAAGACGGACGTACAGTCTCTATCCAAGCAGCACAGTTCATCGCTGAAGGTGGCGGTAATGTAGATACAACAACCAAAGGTTCTGGTCGAGGGGGCAATTTATCCGTCACAGCGACAGATTCCATAGAACTGAGTGGAACTAATTCTGATGGCACTATGCCCAGCGGTTTCTTTGCTCAAGTTGTTGTAAAAGAAGGGCAAACTTTGCCAGCAACGGGAAATGCAGGAGATTTGACGATCGCAACTGGTCGATTAATTCTGCGAGAGGGGGCACAGGTAGGCTCAAATACTTTTTCTGAGGGTTCAGGGGGAAGATTAACTGTCACTGCTTCCCAGTCTATAGAAGTGATTGGGCGATCGGTAAACAGTCAAGCTCCTAGTGCCTTGTTAACTCAGGCTGAACGTGATTCTTCTGGCAATTCACAAGACTTAACCATTTCCACCAGAGAGTTAATTTTGCGAGATGGAGGTGAAATTTCATCTAGCACCATTGGCGCCGGGAATGCAGGCAATATACTCATTCAAGCGTCCAAGCAGTTGATTATTCAAGATGGGGCTGCAGTATCGGCTCTGACTGCTGTTAATGGGCGCGGTGGCAATATCAGTATTGAAACAGAACGCTTAATCGCTCAAAATGGCGGTAAGGTATCAGCAACAACTCAAGGTAGGGGGCAAGCAGGGACTTTAACTGTAAACGCCAGAGAGTCTGTCGAACTGACGGGTACAGATATAGAGGGGTTTCCTAGTGGCTTGTCCACCCAGTCCACAGGGTTAGCAACAGACTCTAAGGCTGGCAATGCAGATAACCTAACAGTAACAACGAGGCAGTTAACGGTTCGGGATGGAGCCACGATATCAGCAGATACTTTTGCAGGTGGAAAGGGAGGTTCTTTGACAGTCAATGCCTCAGAGTCTATTGAAGTGGCTGGAACTTCCGGCATCGTGCCAGCAGAGGTTTCTCCCTTCGTCAGGGCGGACGGGCGCTTGCCCAGCCGTTTGACCGCAGCAACAACGGGCAGCGGAGAAGCAGGGAGTGTAACGATTAATACAGGACTGCTGAGGGTACGGGATGGGGCAATTGTTGGTGTGGATGGGAGTAGAGGTACGGGATCTGCCGGCAACCTGGAGGTAACAGCCCGTGACATTCGACTAGACAGAGGAACCATTACCGCAGAAACTAGATCCGGCGACTTCGGCAACGTCAACCTCCAAGTTTCCAACTTCTTACAAATGCGTAACAACAGCAATATTACTGTTACAGCGAGCGGCGATGCCAGAGGCGGCAATATCAAAATTGATACCAGAGCGTTAATTGCTGGCACTAACAGCGACATCACAGCCAATGCAGTCAGCAGCGAAGCCGGCCGCGTCGAAATTACAGCCCCAGAAGGACTCTTCGGAACCAGATCGCGCCGTGAAGGAAATCCCGGCTCTAACCTCACCAGCGACATAACCGCTACCTCCTTGGCGGGCCTGCAGCTCGACGGCGAGGTACTCCTCAACACCCCTGACATTGACCCCACCCAGGGAGTCGTTCAGTTGCCAGATACGATCGCCAATCCCGACGCGATCGCCCAAATTTGTCCCGGTCAACAACAGTCGGGAAGCGATAAAACCTTTACCAGAATTGGGCGCGGCTTGCCAGCTAATCCCGCGGAAACACTCAGCAATGGCTCAGCCGCAGTCGGTTTAGCCGACGCTGTAGCCCCTGTAGAACAACGAACCAGAGCTGCTGCACCCCAACAAGCTCGCCTCACTCCCGCCCCCACCGTATCGGCTCAAGGTTGGGCCCTTAACCGCAAAGGAGAAGTTATCTTTACCGCTAATCCTGCTGCTGTTACTCTCCACAGCCCTTTTAATCCTACCCGTGGCTGCTATGGTCGATAAAGGAAATCAGAAATGGGGCGATCGGCTGCTACAAATAGCTGCGGGAATATTAGCTAGTAGTTCGACGGTTTGGCCGGTGAAAGCACAAACTGTTCCCCTATTCCCAATAGAAGAACTCAACGAGCGCTCAGATTTCATAACACAGACACCTACCGAAACTCAAAATCCTAACCTCTCAGAGCCTTTAAGACCGCAAACCGTCCCTTCCCAGCCCAACCTACCGCAGCCAGCTAATCCATCTCCTAGCTTGCAGGAAAGAAAAACTGAACCTAATCCGGATAGCAGTCAACTTTACGAATGTCCGCTCCCAGTACGATCGCCAGAACCGCAATCTCCTCTAACTCAAACGCCCGAAGATAGCAATACTAATGAAGTAATTGAGGCAATCTCTGTCACTAATTTTCGCTTCATTGGTAACACAGTTTTCAGTCAACAAACCCTGGAAACTGAAATTACTAGCAAATTCCTAAGATTAGATAGCAATACTAACCGATTCTCGGAAACCAAAATCACATTTCCTCAATTGCAGCAACTGATTTCCGAAGTAACAAAATTCTATAATGACCGAGGATATATTAACTCTTTTGCATACATTCCCACCACTAGCGAAGAACCAAATCAAAGGTTGCAAAACCGAGGGGCGGCTGGGGAAGTTACCATCAAAATCGTTGAAGGTGGCTTAGAATCAATTCGGGTTAGGAGGCGAACGGGAAAGCAGCGCTTAAATCTCAATTATGTATGCAGCCGTTTGGCGAGATCCTCCCAGCCTTTACAAGTTTCTCGCCTGCTAGATGCCTTACGATTGCTCGAACTAGATCCTTTAATTGGAAATATTTCTGCTGAGTTGATACCCGGTTCTCAGTCCAACAGAAGTGCTCTAGAAGTTAACTTCGAGGAAGAAAAAACATTTAGTGCTGCATTGCTGCTAGATAATCGACGGGCTCCCAGTGTCGGCAGTTTCCGCCGCCAGCTACAGCTAACCGAAGCAAACTTATTAGGAAAAGGCGATGGCTTGAGTGTGGCTTACACCAATACTGAGGGCAGTAATGCTTTTGACCTAAGCTATACATTGCCATTAAATCCTAACAATGGCACAATTAATTTATCAGCGGGCGTTACTGGCAATCGCGTCGTAGAGAAACCTTTTGAAAAGGTTGATATAAAAGCCGAAGCGCAATATTTAGATATAACTTTGCGCCAACCTTTATTGATAAATCCTAGACAAGAGTTAGCTATCGGAGTGACAGCAACTAGGCGGGAAAGTGGCACTTCAATTTTAGGGGAAGATTTCCCTCTTTCTGCGGGAGCAGATGCCAAAGGGCGCACGGGAATATCAGCGGTTAAGTTTTTTCAAGATTGGACTGCACGGGACAATGATGAATTATTGGCTTTTCGCTCTCAATTTAGTGTAGGATTGGGAGCGTTTAATGCTACTGTTAATAGCGACGCTCCTGACAGCAGATTTTTGGCATGGCGCGGTCAGGGAGAATGGATTCGTCGCTTAAGAAGAGACACTTTCCTGTTGGTCAAAACTGATATACAATTGGCGGATAGGACGCTTTTACCTCTAGAACAATTTGGTATTGGGGGTGGAAATAGTGTTAGAGGCTATCGCCAGGATATCTTTTTGGGTGACAATGGGATTTCAGCATCGGCAGAACTCAGGTTTCCGATTGTTGGTCGATCCGATCGGGGGTTAGGAGTTTTACAAATTGCCCCTTTTGTTGATGCTGGTACTGTTTGGAATAGTTCCGTTAGAGAGAATTTTGAACGTCAAGTCTTGGTATCACTAGGTACGGGTTTGCGGTGGGAGTTGGGTGATACTATATCGGCCAATTTTTATTGGGGTATTCCTTTAGTTGATAGAAATTTAAGGGGAACAACGTGGCAAGAAAAAGGTTTACATTTTTCCGTCTTATCGAGGTTCTCTTTTTGAAACCCGCCCGTCCGAGGTGGTCACGAAGCCTGAGGGTATTTACTATTATACTTGTTGCGGTGGTATCCTTATTTTTTGCGGTAAATGTTAAGGCTCAATTCGCCTCTAAATTGGCAATAATTGGGGTTGAAAAATTACCCATGAGTTGGCAAAAAGTGGATAAATTTGCAATAACTGCTGCGACTTTAGGGATTAGCAATCAGCCACGAGACCCGAAGGAATGGGAGGATTTAGCTAGAAGAACTTATGCTGCTGGGGAATTGGAACAGGCGGCAAAGTATTGGGAGCAAGCTGTCGCGGGTTTTGAATTAGGGGGAGATTGGTTGAATCAGGCGATCGCCCTGAGTAATCTTTCGTTAACGTATCAACAGTTGGGGCGTTGGGAAGAGGCAAATAGGGCGATCGCCCAGAGTCGGAATTTGTTACCGCATGAGGCTAGGGTAAATTCGCCAGGGGAATTAAAGGCGATTGCCCAAATTCTAGATATTCAATATAATGAACAATGGGAACAGGGACAAGTCAATCTTGCTTTGCAAACCGGGCAACGAGCCACGAATATTTATGTTAATTTAAAGGATGATTTAGGCTGGAAACGTAGCCTAATTGCTCAAATTAAAGCTCTGCAAGAATTAGGTTTATATCAGCAAGCTTGCCAAGCAATTATTCCAGTTGTCGAATCAAACAATCCCGAAAACTTCGCCATCCCCAATCAGGACTGTCAGCAGTTAATTACTCAAAAATTAGAGAGAATCAAAGAAAGTGTCAAAACGCCATCAAAACCTAATTTAAAAAATATTCAAATTACCGGAGCGCGTCTCCTTGGCGATGTATTGAGACAGCTTGGCTATTTGAATGAGTCACAAGAGCTGCTGCAACAAATAGATCGAGTCATTACTAAACAAGAATATCCTCAAGAAAAAGCTTTGGTATTACTAAGTTTAGGTGATACTTACAATTTTCTAGGAAATAGAAATAATTTTTTGTCGGAATTGGACGATGACAATCCTAAAAAATACTACCAAGCTTCTAGAGATTTATATGAAAAAACTGCGAAAGTGGCGAGAAATAACTCCTTTGTGAAAGTCCAGGCACAACTTAATTTATTAAGTCTTTTAGTTGACCCTCAAATCGGATTGGCTGTAGATTTAAAGAAAAGTAAAGAATTGCGGTTAGAAATTTTGTCTCAATTAAGTAAGTTGCCACCAAGTCGCAAGATAGTTTATGCGGAAGTCAGTTTAATGAATAGTTTGGTTCACCTTAATAGTGAACGAATAAAAAATGCTAGCAATGTTTCAAATTTATCGAGCGTAACTCCACAAAATTTATCAAACTACTGTTTGCGAAATTATTCAATTGTGGCTGAAAGTTCCCTTGAAAATATGGAGTCTGTGTCTTGGAGAGAAATTGTCGAATTGGGAGCAAAAGCTATCAAGTTGGCTAGGGATTTGGGTGATTTAAGGGCAACAGCCTATGCTTTGGGCAATTTGGGTGAAGTGTATGAACAGAATCAGCAATGGCTGGAGGCTCAACAGTGTACGGAACAAGCTTTATTGTTGTCGCAGGATGTTAAGCTAAATTCGCAGGATCTTGCCTATCAGTGGCAGTGGCAATTGGGGCGGATTCGCCGGGATGGGGAGGAGAAAGACATTGAAGGTGCGATCGCGGCTTATACGGCTGCATTTAATACGCTACAGTCGATACGCAATGATTTGGTGCCGATTAGTCGGGATGGACAGTTCGATTTTCGCGATCTGGTAGAGCCTGTTTATCGGGAATTGGTGGATTTATTGTTGCAGGGGGAGAAGCCTAGTCAAGGGAATTTAAAGCAAGCCCGTAATGTTATTGAGGCCCTTCAGGTGGCTGAGTTGGATAACTTTTTTAGAGATGCTTGTGTTGTGGTGAATAAGGCAGAAGAAATTGATACAATTGCCGAAAAATACGATCCAAAAGCAGCAGTTATCCATACAATTATTTTACCAAATCGTTTAGCAATTATTTTAAAATTACCGGGACAATCGGAATTAGAGTATCAAGCAACTCCTGTCTTAGAGAAAACTATCAGAACTACTTTGAGACAGTTGGGAGGGTATCTGGAAGAAAGGGCGAAAAATCCTGACGTACTCAGAACAGCGGAACAGTTGTATCAATGGATATTTAAACCAATTGAATTTTCTCTTGAAAAAAGCTTGAATGTGGAAACATTGGTTTTTGTATTAGACAGACCTTTGCAGAAGATTCCAATGGCCGTCCTCTATGATGGAAAGCAATATTTCATTCAAAAAAAATATGATATTGTTCTTGCTCCGGGTCTACAGCTTATCAAAACTAAAGAAAGGCAACATTCTCGATTCACAGATATAAAGTTGTTTGCAGGCGGCGTTGATGAAAAACAGCCACCTATCGAAGATAGAGAATTTGAAGCCATTAAAAAATTAAAGGAAGAGATTAATGGTATAGATAGGATTATGCCAATCAATAAACTGCTTTTAAATGCAGAATTTACTCTTGATAAAATCCGCCAACTTATTCCATTAGAAAACTATTCAATCATCCATATAAAAACGCACGGTCAGTTTAGTTCTCAACCGGAAAAGACATTTCTTGTTGCGTATAGAAGCTTGCTTAGAAGTAAAGATTTGGATAACTTGGTGAAAACTGGTACCGAAGGAAAAGGTCATACTATTGAGTTGCTTGTACTCAGTGCTTGTCAAACAGCCAAAGGAGACGATCGAGCAACACTGGGTTTGGCGGGACTGGCCGTGCGATCGGGAGCTCGCAGCACCCTGTCAACCTTATGGAAAGCAGATGATGAAGCGACTGCTAAGTTGATGGTGCGCTTCTACAATCAATTACGCAAACCAGGTATGAAAATGGCTACAGCGCTCCATACCGCTCAAAAAAGCCTGATCGAGGAAGACGGATATAAAAATGCTCATATTTGGGCAAACTATGTTTTAGTTGGTAATTGGCTCCCCTTAATTTATTAATAAAAAATAAGGATTTAAGGATTATTGAGAAATCTGAACTGGACCAATTAAGGGTTCTTGAGCTAAATTCTGCAAACCAACAGATTTTAATAAATCTGTCCATTCCTGCTTTAATTTTGTATCTTGTGGAGAAGCAATGAGGCGGTTAGCTAAATTGTTCACAGCATCATACCAACCTTCTGATGCTGCCGTGTCTATTTGATTAGTTGTGCTAGGCTTGTGTAGGATTCGTTGTACCCATCCGTCCATTTCTATATCTGGTGTGTTAATTGTGGAACCTTTACACTTAAGTGTTAAGTACCAATGATAATATTTCCCTGTTTCCAAGGAAGTTTTTGCTGATAACGGCAGGCTAATGCTGACAATTCCCGGTGTTTTAGGTAGCGTAAATTGAGTTTCGTAGACATACTCTGTTTCATCTCGGTTGAGCACTAAGAACTCTGCGGAGGTTATGTCTTCGGGCTCGTAGGGGACATAAAACCATAAAGTGAAGCGTTCAGAAGTAATTGTTCCCTGGCTATTAGCAGGAACGAGAACAGTAAGTGGCTGACTTGTCTTTTTACAGTTCCGACTCAGCGGATCGAGGTCTCCACCGGGTACTCTTCGCCCTGGAGGAGGGCCTTTGTCAGAGGATTTGTCGGGGTTTTGAGTGACCAGAACGCTAAAAGGTGTTTGTATCCAGGTAGGGTAGGGGGTCATGCCGATTAGTATTGCCAGAACCGAAGCGAATTCTAAATGCAATGGTTGCATCTTGATTAATGATTAATGTATAAGGAGCTATTTATGCCTGTTTTGCTCCCTCACAGTATAGACGATCGCAGTACCTCCACTGGCGAACAACGCTAACAGCGACGGGACAATTGGCATCCAGCCTCCTCTGTGCAGGATGGCGAGGCAAAGGTAATAGATGATGCAAGTTGCTATGCCAGCAGTTAAGGTCAATTGTAAAACGGATCGGAACTGCCGAGCTAAAAATCCTCCAGTCAAGGCAAACACCCCAATAAAAAGTGTATCCCCCCACTGCATAAAACTCCATTGTGGCAACACCCACAATAAAGGGCGGTTAGGTTTATCGATAACAGCGCTAAGAATTTGGCTAACCATGTGGGCATGAACCCATACTGTTGGCATTCTCCCATAAGGAGTATCTACCTCTTCTTTTCCTCTGGGATCGTTAACACCAATTAAGACAACTTTATCTTTGATTAAATTACGGCTAACTCGTCCTTCTATAAGTTCTGTAAGAGTTACTTTTTGGGCGGGTCTAATGTTGGCGCGGTAATTCAGCAGGATTTGGTCGCTTTCACCTAACTTTTGATAAGCGCCCGTCAGAGGTGCAAGGGGTTTTAAGATAACTTGACCAAATTTCCAAGTGTCATTATCTTGAATTATCGGTATATTTTCTCGATATATAAATCGGTATGCTAATTGAAAGCTTAGGCTAAAAGGTGAAGGGCAAGAAGAAGGAAATAGCTTCGTATTATAGGAGAGTAGTTGGCGGCGCACCATACGACCATTATTGCCCGGCTGATCGTCTATTTCTAAATCACTAAAACCTATTTGGTCTTTGATTTGTTTTTCTGATAATTCAGGCGCAGGTGGATAACCTTTTTGATTCCCATCGCCAAAGGCACATACACCGAAAAGATTGGGATTGTTAAATTGGGCGATTAAAGCTTCTCTACCTAGTTGTTGGGGTTGATAGCGATGCAAAGTTAAGCCGATCGCCCGCGGCCGATCCTGTTCTATCTTCTTGATAAGCTTAGCTACCGTCGCATCGTTCACGGGATTGCCATATTTATCAAGATCGCTTCCTGTAACTTCAACAACTAAAAGCCGCGGATCGATCGGCTCAGGTTGGCGCTGCCGCATTAAATGATCGTAAGCAGGAAGTTCTAAAGGTTCTAACAATCCCATCCATCGCACTCCCATGACACCACTTGTGACCAACACACTAGCCACCAACACAGTCTGAAGATTGCGCCAAATCGAAACACGCTGACGTTCTTTCTCATTCCCCTTCAGCAACTCATCCCAGCTTGGAGACTCAACAGCTGGATGCTCATAAATCATCGGTAGCCAACTAGCACAGGGATATTCAACCTCCATCCCGTGCAGCCTTTCCCGTGCCTTCCTAACTGAGTCAGGCAAAGACTTCTTTTCTCTAGCAAATGCCTCTAGAAAATATTCCAAAAACTTTTGAGCGACTTCATCCGGCACTCGTTCTCGCATGGCAATTACGGCTGGAATTTGCAAAGAAGCCAGTTCATTTACTAATCCCATGCCGTCACAAGAATTGAAAATCGCTAATTTTAAACCGTGCTTAATGGCATTTTCTAAACCATACTTTAACTGTTCAATCGATATACTTTCAGTTTCACTCAGAGCAAGCTGACCCTGCCTGTAACCATCTTCCGTAGAACTATGACCGGCAAAAAATAAAATATCCCAATTTTGTTCCCATAACTGATTATTAAGCTTACTGCTGCTAGTAGCTACTAAAGTTTCAATCTCTGCATCATTATGGGAAATTGATTCTTTTAATAACACTAAATCTCCCTGAACATCAATGTCTGTACAGTCTCCCAGAATTACCAAAATTTTTATCTTGTTCTTAGGATAATTTTTTCTTAAATTAGATGTAGTATTAGTTAAAAGTAAACGACTAAAAATAGGTTCAATTTTAAAACGATCCAATTTATCCCATAAATGCCAAGGCAAACGCCATAGATAAACATCATCTGTTTGAATCATTAACCTAACATTCCCTCTCTCACTTATCAATACTTCTAATAGCTGCTCCTGGACTGAATAAAAACATTCATCCTTAGAAGTTAGCCAATCATTAACACTTTTTTTTACACAATCGGCTGATTTCTTAACCGATATTTTTGTAATTTTACCCTTTTTCATCTGTTCAAACTTACGATAATAACCAAAGCCGCGACTATCACGAGCTTTCTGCAAATTATGATAGGTTTCCCTCAAATCTTTAGCCGGCGGCAAGTAGCCGCTAATTTGAGAATTGATAGAGTGAATACTATCACCAATTCTGAGCGTGACAGGATAGCGTTGCTCACTGTCCGCATTGCTTATTTCCAAAATTACTAGCTTGCTCATAATCTTTGATATTGTGCTCCTAATTGAGTTAAATAGTAAAATCTTCTGTGATGCTAACTTCCTGGTAAGCGACTTTAACCTGGAAATAATCGCCGATAGTTCCGCTAAAGTCATTTTGAAATATATTAGTATCACTATCGGCTTGTTCCTCCCACAAGACTTCGCCATCTTCATGTAGGACAATTACTTCGAGATTTAGTGGCAGAGTTTTCGATCGCACGGGCAATACCCGCAAGTAAACATTGGTTTGATCGCTTCCTTCAGGCAAGAGAGTTATTTCCAGCAAAACGCGAACAGTATCAAGGCGTATTGTTAATTCAATAATTTTACCAATTCTGACCCCTGCAGCGGAATTTTTGGGGTCAAGTTTTCCCAAGCTGACGGCTGCTTGGCAGCGCACATCATCATCTTTTGTGGTTTTCAGCAAGTTAGTCAATGCTGAAATCGCCTCGGCATTTCCAGGCTCAACACGACCTAATAAGTCAGCAGCCCGCCATTGATTCCCTTTATTGCGATCGTGCAATAAGTCAAGCAATGTAGGAATTCCCGAATGGCTGCTAGAACCACCGTAGCGATACGCTTCAGAACCTGTGATTGCAAAAACCAAATTAGGATCGAAAATTCCCAGCTTTTCAATTATTTCATCAGTCATCTGCCACCCAGCTTGGAAATAATTCTTTGCCCGCTGAAGTAAATTTGCTTGACTTTGAATCATTCCTAAACGCTGATTATATAGTTGTTGCCTGCATTCATCATTGGCTAAGAAAGATGCCCACTGTTCAAATGGGACTATCAGCCGGGGAGAATATACCGAGGAATTACCCAAATTATGTAATAATTCAGTCGCTTTCAGATCGGATAAACTTGGCAAGGGTGAGACTTCTGCTTGCAAGTTTAACCCTAGAGTAATTTGCATGACAACCAGAGATTGGGTTAATTCCTTTGTTGGCAAAGCATAAGTACGATCGCCCGCGCTGTATGTGCCTTCATTCTTCAGTTGGCGGTGCGTCGCAAACCCGCACACCTCCATCCAACACTCATCCTCATCACCATCCAAATTCACCTGCACAGGGAGATAATAATCAGCACTCCAGTTAGGAATATCAACCCACTCTTGGGGTACACACAATTCCTCCAAATCTCCCTCGTCACTGGGGATTAATACTAATCTAGTATCGCCAATCTGAATTGCAGTGCCATTCACCACTTCCCAAAAGCTAGAAATATCCTGACTGTGCCAGACTGAAGGTTGAGGGAATGCTTCTCCTGCCAGCCATTCTGATAACCAGTTCAAGATAGCGTTTAAACAAGCACCATTGAGATAAGCATTATAACGAGAAATCGGATTAGAATGATGTTGAGCTTGCTGCCAAGCAATTTCGCGATCGGCTTTGTTAATTGTTAACCGTAACAGGTTGGAATTCTCAGAATCAAAAGGCTGTAATTGGTTTAAGTGAAACATTTTATTATTCTCCTTTTTTACAACTCATCAAAGTTTGCAAGCATTCTTGAACGATAGTCTCAATAATTTGAGAGGTATCTTTACCCGCTACAGATAGATTCAGAGTTTGACCAGCAGCTAAAATTTGAGCTTGATAAAACTTCACTAGCCATTTTTCCACATACTCCTTCACCCAAGTATTCAGTACCTCGATCAAATTTCCCTCTAATTTCTGCTGAGCTTGAAATATTATGGCACTGACCGCTAACAAATCCATGCAAAACTCAGTGGCGATTTTCTCTTCCGCTACCTGCTGACCGTACCGGAGGCGTAAAACCTCTTGTTCTTCTGATTCAAGTTCTTTAATTGCTTGAACTAAAGCGACTTGAATTAAATCTGAGTGCAGGGGAGCACGAAAATTTTTCTGTAGCCATTCAACTACATAATCGGCAACCCATTGATGGGGCTGGGACATTTCTACCATAGCTTGTAGTAGTTTAATTTTAATAGCATCAAGTCGTCTCGAAATGGATGACTGGTTCAAATTCAATTGAATAGCTAGTTGTTTTTGCTTGAATCCAGCACCATAATAAAGTAAAAGAATTTTGTGCTGATCGGGTTTGAGGCTTTCTAGCTGTTTGCGAAAAGCAGAGTCAGTTCGGTTAAGTAATTCTCTTAGCGCTGTGCCAGAATTTGTAGGTTTTGCTATATTGGCTTTTTCTAGCTGTGACTTATCCAAAAATCCTTCATGACCTTGTTCTTGAAGTGCTTCTATAGAGAATTGAGGATTGATGGATTTGGGGTAATTTTGTAAGGCAGCTATGCAGATTTTCATCCAAGCTTGCATTTGCTCTCCGTTAATGCTTGAACCTGCCGAAACTTCATGGGGTGCTGAAGGCAGATACTTTTCAGCATTGTAACATTCCGCCGCTGCCTGAAAGTCTTCGCTGTCAGGATTCGGCCATTTTTGCCCTGGTTCCCGAATTGCGGGATTATTAACCTTATTAAAGCGATAAACTTGTTTAAAATATTTGCGTGCAAATATAAATTGAGAAATGTTAGGTTCTTGAGTTCCAACTCTTTGTAGGGCTTCTTGGAGATATTTATCACTTTGGCGAGTTAGCAACCGCCACCGCGAGAACTTACTGATAGATCCCTGGATGGTTTTGATCAAACTTTGCTGAATGTAGGTATCTAAAGAAACCTGATGTGAAACGTTATAAGACTGTAACAGTTTAATAAAAAATTCGTAATTGCAAATAAAAACCCTTGCGCAGTAGAGATACTCCTCCCAAGAGCAATCGCTTGACTTTGACCCTACTTTTCTAGCTGCGTAGTAGCAGTCTTTTTCAAAGTAACTACCCAAGTGTTGCAAAGCTAGCGTTTTTCTATGGGCTGGCTCCCAGTCTTGGATCCTCAGCGATGGATTTATCGCTATCTGCCTCCAAAATTCGGCTATATTTTGAGCTTGATTAGGCTGGCTACACAACTGTGAAAACGTCTGGTTGCATTCTTGGTATAACTCAAAGTTGCGTTTAAGTTCAGCATGAATTTGCCACTGAATGACAGGGCGACGATTGCGGGTTGCCAGTATGAGATAGGTAAAAAAATTCTCGGCGTTATCTCGACGCTCGGGCAGTCTGGGAATAATTTCCTGGTTAAAAGGATTAGGCATCTTAGCCGATTCTCCAAGAACAATAAAGAAAAAATTGAGACGGGATTTTTTAGTTTAAACTTGACTCGCCTTGGCCAAACCAATGCCTCAGCCTAGGCAGCTATGCCATCGCAGGTTGTTCGCCAGTACGAGGCTGGAGATCTTGCTGAGCGGCAGTTGAGGAAGGGTGCAAATGGCTTGAGCATAGAGGCTGTGAGAGAACTTTAGAAAGCGTGCTACTAACTTATTGAGACCGCTTGTCGGCAATTATGCGGGTCGCTCTGAGTTGGGGATGCAACATTGTCTCTGAGCAAGGGGTTAGCACTGCATCTGTTGCTTGCGCCTGGGCTGCGGCTGAAAGTGGAGCTGGTGTCTAACTCTTGAGACATAACTGCTTGAGTTGAAGTTACAGCAGGTGAGCTTCTCAGTCCATTTCTCCAAAAGTGGAACGCTAGACCTTACAGGCAGTTTCAGAAGAGCTGGCTGGTTGCTTTTGCTATTGCATTGTCCCACAACCGGGCTGCGATCGCCCGCGAGGTTCTCGAGCGCGGGCTCTGGTTATTGGCTAGCTCGATCGCTCTTACTGGTTGAGTCGATCGGCTCTCACTATTGGCTAGCTCGATCACTCTTACTGGTTCTGGGCGCGATCGGCTCTCGAACAATTTGCATAAATTTGCAGACATAATTTTGAATATTTTAGCTAGAAAATAACCTCAATCTAGGATACAAAATTACTCTAATTGTCTAAGATGTTAAAAACCACAACAATTCCCAGTTGTGATAAATTCTTTGTAGATCCTTGAATTATGGCACTGCTTTAAAGTTCTCACAATCTTGCCAATTATTTGAAAGGCTTAGCTCTGTGTACTGATGCAGACCAAGACCTGGTTCAGATTGATTCAATTCCCGCTAAAAATTTTAATTTGTTAGGAACTCTCTCTAGCGGTCATAAATACCTGGTGAAGCAGGAAGGTTATGCCTCTGATGGAAAAACTGCTGGCGAATTTTTGAATAAATGGCGAATTCAAGAGTTTTTGCAGCAGTCGATGCTTGTGAAAAAACAAATCAATTAAAATAGTTGATTGAATAGACGGATTTTTATCAACTACTCTTTAAAGCCTTATAACTTGGTTAGTTTGTGGTGATTTAGCATTCCGTCTTAAATTGCTAGAAACTGCTTATACCAATTTAATGTGAAGTTGCACATATCTCGATCCCCCTCGCATCCCCCTGATAGTCGGGGGACTTTGATCGGGATCTTGTCCCCCCCTTATTAAGGGGGGCTAGGGGGGATCGGATTATATGCAGCCTCATAAAAAATTGGTATTACATGAAAAGCTTGAGAATTTTCGGAGAGGTCTAATGGAAGAAATCGATGTTAATAGTTCTACAACCCTTTGCCCCAGTGCGCGAGCTGAAGTCGGGAATAGTGCAGTATTTGGGGTAATTGCTGGCACAGTAGAAAACCCTCAAGTCGCTTATCTTAAACAAGTTCAGCCTCTAACTGACGAACTCATTGCTTTGAGCGGGTCAGTTACGCCAACAGAAGTGTTTCGGATTGCGGCTCGATGTGCGAAGACAGGTTGCCAGCATTTTGATGGCGCAAATTGTGGTCTGGCAACGCGAGTTGCAAACCAAATGGCTGCGGTGTCGGAGAATTTACCACCTTGCCCTATTCGTCGCGAGTGTCGGTGGTGGCAGCAAGAAGGTAAAGCAGCCTGTATGCGCTGTCCGCAAATTATCACAGATAACTACATTCAATCTGAACAATTACTTGAGATAGCGACACCTAAGGCTGTTTAATCAATTCAATCAACTGCATAGTAAAAGCCCTCTGATGATTAATTAGAGGGCTTTTACTATACTCAATAGACCTGTTGCAAAAATGCTGATACCCCTCCCTAACCCTCCCCGAAGTCGCGGTTCGGGAGCCTAATTTTTCTTGCTTCCCCCCTTAGCAAGGGGGGACTGAGGGGGGTGAATTTTTGACTTTTGCAAGAGGTCTAATTTAGAAAGCCTAGCTAATCTGTAAACCTAAGAATTTAGTTTGTGCCAAAAGCTTTGTGTTTTTTATCTAAGGCTTGTTTGGCTTTCAACATGGCTTTTAAAAAGGCTAACTCGCTGCTCCATGCGCTGCGAGGAAGGATAGTAGTTGGAGAATTATCATTGAAGGAATTGAGATTTTCAGTCATAACTTATACATCCTTACAACTGCAACTGATTAAACTCCAACTAATGGGGATTCGGAAGGTTCCAGTTCATCCGACCAAGTTGCCGGCCATTGAATGCGATCGCTTGTAAAATGAAGCGGGTCATTTTCCACCCAAGGAGCATCAAGAGCCTCTTCAATTAGTTCAAATTCACCATTATCAAACGGCAGGCCTGGCGCGGCAACTTTAGGAGAAACGCGCTCCCGAATTCCCTCTCCTGCTTGTACGATCGCCCGATGGTGGCAGTAAGGATTATTTCCGCGACGGTTAAAGAAAACATGGGCAGTCCAAGTACAGCCCCCTCGGCAAAGCTCGGCAAACTCACAGGTTTTACA
Organism: Microcoleus sp. C2D2; assembly: GCF_036702495.1. Lineage (NCBI taxonomy): Bacteria > Bacillati > Cyanobacteriota > Cyanophyceae > Oscillatoriales > Microcoleaceae > Microcoleus > Microcoleus sp. C2D2. Next base: position 17,818 of record NZ_JAUBTO010000102.1, read on the forward strand.
AAAGCCCCATAAGTGCGCTGTTCCTTGAGGCGTTCCCGCTCCTAAATTGAAACGCAACTCGTCCGTTTCTTCAACAATTTTACGGAGTGAATGATCTCTGATATTGCCACCAGTATAAGCTGATGTGGGTAAAGAGGGACAGCCTTTAATCGCACCATCTGCCTCAATTCCTAAAGTAGAAAGCCCCGCAGAACAGCCTTGCCAAAATGCCCACTCGTTTTCGCCACCGCGTCCCCGCAACAACCGTTCGTCAGGGCCATAATAACCGATGTTATTACCTGGTTGGATTTGAACACCCTCGCGCTTTGCCCGACGAGCTACGCGGGCTAGCATGGGATAAATATCCAGTAGTTCGCAGGGTTGCAGGAGAATATGGGCGTTGTCTGCCGCATTACCCATCGGCACGGTTAGTTGAATTTGCCAAGCAATCGCCCCGGCGTCGCGAATATGTTCGTAGATGCAAGGAAATTCTGGTGCTGACAGGCGGTTAATTTGGGTGTTACAACCGAATTTTATGCCGGCTTCTTTGAGATGGCTCATTGTTTTAAACGCATATTTCCAAGAGCCTTGCCGTCCGCGCAAGCGATCGTGCGTTTCCTCCTTGCCATCAATGGAAACCGAGACGGTTGCAATGCCTGCTTCTTTCATTCGACGTACTGTTTCTAGCGAGATGCCATAACCTCCAGTCGTCATACTGCAAAGCATCCCCGCTTGATTAATCGCTTCAGCAATTTGCAGCCAATCTGGACGCATAAATGCTTCGCCACCAATCAATGTAACTTCTTTAATGCCGACTTCTGCCATCTGCCGAACGAGGTCAAAGACCTCTTCTGTAGTAAGCTCTGTGGTGCGTGCCTGTCCGGCTCGCGAACCGCAGTGATTACAAGCCAAATTGCACTTTAGAGTAATTTCCCAAACAGCGTAACTCGTGCGACGGTATGTCATAAAAACCTTTAGTTTTTTTTTTGATATAAAGGGTTAAGTTAATTTCTTACCCTGTAGAAGACAGACTCAAAACCTTAGGTCTCCATTTTTATTTTGCCTCAGAACACAAAAGAAATAGAGACGGAGTAAATATTTTCAGAGCGGGGAACGTTGACGACGCTAATGCCACTAATGCTAATAAAACCACCTGCGGTATACAATTGCTTGTAATCCGTTAGGTGTGCCAGGAAGCTCTCACTCCTTGAAACAATTCAGAACCAGCCGGCCTCACGTCAGATATAGTGATGCTAGCCAGGCGTAATGTCCTCTTAATTTAAATGGTTGAATCTGTTAGAGTGAAAGAAAGTAAATTTATCATTAGTAAACTCCTAGTTTAAATCTTCGCCGCTTGAGGAATAAACTTAGGTGTGGCAACAAATACTTTCTTAAAATATAGCGATCGCACTTGCCATTCTCAAAGTGGCAAATGGAAAATGTAATTATTCGTTGCTTGCGGTAATTGTTCCGTATGGCGCTTGCGAGATCGCGCTGTCTATGGTTAATTGAGGAATTAGAGCTTTTGCGCCAACAAATCCCCCGAGGACTCCAGCTAATTCCTCTTCAGTGAGTTCAGTGAATTCGCCCCGCTCTTTTGACTCTAATACATGGAGAGCGGCAGTTTCAAATTCTTCTTTTGAAAAAAGGTAGCCAGCCGATTTTAATATTTGCTGACGTTCCTCAACTGTGCCGTTATCAAGTTGAGTGCGGAAGGATTGATCTTTAACCAACCTTACCAAAAATTCTTTCAGTCTTTCAAACAAATTTACAGACATATATTCCTCCGTTGAATCAAACTAAAAAGCAGAAGAAAGCCGAAAACAGAACATTCAGCGGTTCTGACTATAGTTTGCCAAGAGTTGGAAAAATAAGTCAATGTGCTGAAACAAAAAATCAGACTTAAATACTTTAATTATGTCTTCTTTTAAAATTGTATTTTCTGGGATATTCAAAAGTTTTGTATAGATTTAATAGTTTTATGGCAGAAGATCCGCAATTAGTTAACAAAAGTATAACTACTTTATTTAACAAATCTTTCTTGTTGAGACATAATTAGCTTGTTTTTATCTCAAAAAAGCCCTAAAAATACTTGGAATTATTAGTTAGATTAAGTTAAACTCAAATTTGTCAGTAAGCCATACCTAGCTTAAAAACGTTCAAACACAATTAAAGTGGAGAAAAGTAAGAATGGACGCTAACTCAAGAAAAAAACCAAGCCAACTTGAAATTAACGATTTGATTGCTGAAGCTGTGGTTAATGCAGAAGCACGACGCAACCAAGCAGAAGAGTTATTGTCTGACGAGCAAGCAGCCGCAGTCAAGGGTGGTAAAATACTTCCCTTCGGAAGAATAATTTCCTTCGGAATAATATTTCCCATTGGAAAATTAATGAAACCCTTAACCTCATCTTATAGCAGTGGGGAAAAGTTGTTGGAAAGCTAGTTCCAACAATTGCTCTCTCACAGGACTTACACAGGCACGCTATATATAGCGTGCGGAAAAAGGGAGATCGCTTTTCAAACTTTTGAACGATCGTCCGTACTTTGGTTGCTTATGTCTTAGGTGGCTGGTGGGTAAAAATTCTTTGGAGTGTGTTGTGTTTTGGGAGCGGGAAGCATGATTTTACATATAATCTTTCTCCTATAGAGAACTTCTCTCATATAAATGAGGTGTTATAACAGCAGTCAGTAAACCAATTCCAAAGGTATTGCTCATCTACTTGCTCAAATGCGCTCGCTATTGCTAGCTTCAATATTTGATAATTTCTTGCACCCTGAAATCGGCTCTAGAACAATTTGCATAAATTTGCAGACATAATTTTGAATGTTTTAGCTAGAAAATAACCTCAAGCTAGGATACAAAATTACTTTAATTGTCTAAGATGTTAAAAACCACAACAATTCCCAGTTGCGATAAATTCTTTGTAGATCCTTAAATTATGGCATTTCTTTTAAGTTCCCACAACGTTGCCAATTATTTGAAAGGCTTAGCCCTGTCACTGAAGTGCCTGCGGCTCGTTGGGATATCAACGCTCTATATAATTCAGAACCAGTAACTCCGGGGAAAATGAATACCCGCTGGGGCGGATTCCTCGATCGAGTAGACCAATTCGATCCCCACTTTTTCGGGATTGCTCCACGAGAGGCGGAGTGCATCGATCCCCAGCAACGGCTGCTGCTGGAGGTGGCTTGGGAAACACTCGAAAACGCTGGGCAAGCGCCGGAATTCTCATTAATTCCGCAATCATATCTTGACAAAATTCTAGTCCTATTACCCAAGATTGACCATATAAATCAATCCAAAAACTACTTGCCGAAATCCGCAACAGGTAGGGCTTTTGACGAGTTTGTCACCCCGTCAGGTGATTAACAGACAGACGCCAAGAAATAACCCTCAAACAACTACAGACAGTTTCGTCTTAGGAATCAGTCCAATATGTCGCACTACCAAGGCAAACCTGACACCAAGAACCCAGACACTCCTACAGGTAAGTTTTTAACCCCGTTTCAGCGCAAATTGCTGCAAAAAAGTCTGCAAGAGGATTTACCTGAGCCATACCGCCAGCGTATTGAAATCATGTTGCTGGCAGATGAAGGAAAATCTCAAGCCGAAATTTGTCAAACCTTGGGGTGTTGTGCAGCAACCACACGGCATTGGATGCACGTAGCTCGTGCTGGAATGGCACACCAATGGCAGGATTGTCCCATCGGTCGCCCTAAGGCAGTGAATGACCAGTATTTAGAGCGGTTGAAAGAACTGGTGAGCCATAGTCCTCGTGATTATGGATATCCATTTGGGCGCTGGACAGGGCAATGGTTAAGTAAGCACCTGGCGAAAGAACTGGGCATTGAGATTAGCGATCGCAACGTTAACCTTTTGCTTAAAAAGATGGGGCTTTCCACTCGACCCCAATCCGATTCAGCAGCAGAACTAACAGATTTGGAAACCACTAAAGGTTCCCGCATCACAATTGGTGACCTGCAATCGTCCTCCGAGTCCGAACTCCCGTGGTCACTAAATTTTATCAAGACCAGTAACTAGTTCTGTCGTTAAGCTTCCAGCAAGTCATGGTTCAGAATTCATCAGCCTTTTCAAAGCAACAGCTAGGTCAACAGCTCGCCCAAACCTTGGGACAAACTCTTTCAGAACCGGAACTCTCAAACTGCTTCAAGGACATTGAAATTCTAGAGCCAACGGCAGGCAAACGGTTCTGGCAGACAGCAGACGCGGCGGTGGGAATTTATATAATCCTGGCAGGTAAAGTCAGGCTGCTCGATAGTACTGATAACTTAATCGCTTCAGTAGGGGCAGGGGCTTCATTTGGTGAACTAACTCTGTTTCCAGAGGAGCAATTCCAGCCTTACGCTGCCAGAGCTTCACTAATTTTGAAACTCTGCTATATTCCCGGTGATGTTTTACGATCGCTAATCCGCAAGTATCCCTCCATAGCAGAGCATCTTCACTCCTGTGCATTACTCCAAGATTCACTGCTGACGGGTACAAACGCAACCCAATCTACTGACAACCAAGCCGTTACAGCATCTGCCAGTAAGTCTGAGGCTGTTGTGTTTTCTCAATTCCCTGTTGAGCGAAAACCCCAGTCAAAGATTAGTAGGGCTTACTTCCCAAAACCTACAGTAAAAGTGGGTCAGTGGTGGCTGCGAGTTACCCGGCGCTATCCGTTCTTTGCCCAGCAAAGTGCATCTGACTGCGGTGCAGCTTGCCTGGTGATGGTTGGTCGTTACTGGGGTAAGCGTTTTAGTGTCAATCGCCTGCGGGACATTGCCAATGTTGACCGCAATGGTGCATCCCTGCGAGGACTAGCAGCAGCAGCAGAAAGCATTGGGTTTACAACCCGTCCTGTGAAAGCAAGCCTCAACAAACTTGCAGAACAAAGCCTGCCTGCTATTATCCATTGGGAAGGGAAGCACTACATCGTAGTCTATGAGGTAACACGCGATCGCGTTATCGTTGCCGACCCTGCCATCGGTCAGCGTACCCTGACTCATGCACAATTTAAAGCGGGTTGGACTGGCTATACGTTGTTACTTCAGCCCACAGCCCTGCTCAAGGACGCTAAGGAGGCTAGCACCCCCTTCTGGCAATTCTTTGAACTGGTGAAACCCCACCAGCTCGTCTTGCTGGAAGTGTTAATTGCTTCACTCCTGATCCAGATTTTTGGACTGATAACACCGCTGTTTACTCAGTTGCTGTTGGATCGTGTGGTAGTACAGCGCAGCAATCTGACTTTAACAGCCGTAGGGTTAGGGTTACTCATCTTTGGTTTGTTCCGAGTCGCCCTAACTGGACTGCGGCAGTACCTTCTGGATCACACAGCTAACCGAGTCGATCTAGCGCTGATTGTCGGTTTTATTAGCCATACCTTCCGGCTCCCCTTGAGCTTCTTCGAGTCCCGTTACGTCGGAGATATCATTTCCCGCATCCAAGAAAATCGTAAGATTCAGCGATTTCTCACGGGTGAAGCACTGTCAATTGTTCTTGACTTACTGACAGTATTCATCTACGTAGGATTGATGTTCTGGTATAGCTGGAAGATGGCACTGCTGACGTTGGTGATTGTGCCACCTTTTGTATTACTGGCGTTAATTGCTACACCTTTTTTGCAGCGTGTTTCGCGTGAGATTTTTAGTGCTTATACCGAAGAAACTGGGTACTTAATCCAATCCCTAACTGGCATCCGGACAGTCAAATCTATGGCGGTTGAGCAGACGGTACGCTGGCATTGGGAGGAACTGTTTGGCAAGTCGGTTAAAAAGTCCTTTTCCGGGCAGGTGATTGGCAATACGCTCCAGATTTTTAGCTCAACGATTGAAACGGTAGTAACTACAGCATTACTGTGGTTTGGAGCGTGGCTGGTAATTCAAAATGAACTCACGATTGGGCAATTAGTCGCTTTTAATATGTTGCTGGGTACTGTCATTCGTCCCTTCCAGCGGCTAATTATGTTGTGGAATGACTTGCAGGAAGTGATTATTGCCGTTGAGCGAATTAATGATGTGATTGACGCTGAACCAGAGGAAGATTTACAACACCAGTCTCGTCAATTCCTACCACCGATTCGCGGACACATTCGTTTCGAGCAAGTCACTTTCCGTTACCACCCAGAAAGTGATGTCAATACGCTGGAAAATGTCAGTTTTGAAGTGCAGCCAGGGCAAATGGTAGCGCTTGTTGGGCGTAGTGGTTCTGGAAAGACGACAATTTCCAAGCTGGTTTTGGGACTCTATCCTCCCACTGAAGGAAAAATTCTCATTGATGGCTACGATGTCACCAGTTTATCGCTGCGATCGCTTAGGCAGCAAATTGGTGTAGTTGACCAAGATACCTTTTTGTTTGGCGGTACGATTCGCGAGAACATTACCGTAGGTCATCCAGAAGCCACGCTGGAAGACGTGATTGAGGCAGCTAAACAGGCAGGAGCACATCAGTTTATTAAGGAACTGCCGATGGGCTATGAAACGCAAATCGGTGAGGGAGGAGGAATGCTGTCTGGTGGACAACGACAGCGCCTTGCTATTGCCCGCGCTTTATTAGGCAATCCCCGACTGTTGATTTTAGATGAAGCCACCAGCAGTCTTGACGCTGAATCTGAACGGATTATTCAAACAAACCTCAACACAATTCTCACTGACAGGACAACGCTGGTGATTGCTCATCGCCTCTCAACTGTACGTAATGCTGACAGAATTCTGGTGCTAGACAAAGGCATCTTGATAGAAAGTGGAACCCATGATGAATTAATGGCAAAACGGGGCCACTACTTCTACCTCAACCAGCAACAACTTACCATGACAGGTTGAATCAAATGCTAATAGCTAAGGGCTAATGGGAGAAAAGCAATTAGCAATAGACCTCTTGCCAAAGCCACTAGATAAATCCAAAATCATCTAAATCATCTGTGTTTATCTGTGTGCATCTGTGGTTCTAATAAAAAGAAACTGAATGTTTGCAATAAGTCTAATGAACAAGCTCACAACCATCAATAACCTATGCCAAACATATCTACACAGGAACCGGGGAGTCAGAACGGTCACTCTCGTAGTGATAAAGAGCAGTCTGAACAGCTTCTAACCTCTAACCGCTCTGATACGACAACACTGCCAACTCAGGCAAACTCATCTGAATCTCTTAGTGATGATTGGTCTTCCTTAACCAAGGAACTGATTGATACCTTACCGCGAGTTTGGACGCGGGGCTTGCTGTATTTCTTAGTGGTGTTTGCTGGTATCGTGTTACCTTGGGCAATGCTATCCAAAGTTGATGAGACAGGTAGTGCCAGAGGGCGACTTGAACCTCAGGGTAAAGTTTTCAAAGTCGATGCACCAGTCGCTGGGACAGTCGCTAAGGTTTTAGTCAAGGAAGGTCAATTGGTAAACGACAAACAGCCTTTACTGGAACTCGAATCAGAGGAAATTAAGAGCGAACTCCAGCAAGCTCAGACGAAATTGGAAGGTCAACAAAATCGACTAGCGCAGTTGGAGTTGATGAAAAACCAATTGCTCCTGGGAGTCCGTGCCCAACAGCAACAGAACAAGGCTCAAGAATTGGAAAAACAGGCTCAAGTGGAGCAGGCACGGCAGAACTTTGAGTCTCTCAGGAATAACTACAACTTACAAAAAGAGGAAAAACTTGCTCAAGTCGATCAGGCACGGCAAAACCTTGAGTATAGCCAGACTGCCTCAAAATTAGCAGACATTCGTTTGACTAAGGCACAAAGAGAAGTCCAACGCTACCGCCAACTTCGGGAGCAGGATGTTGTTGCAGAAATTAAGGTTGTTGAACAGGAAGATTTGGCTGAAGAAAAGCAACGGTTGCAGGAGCAAGCTCAGTCGGATGTCAAGCAAGCCAAGCTGAGGAAGGAAGAGCAACAAAGCAGCTATCAGAAGATTATTCATCAAGCTCAGTCCGATATCGAGCAAGCCAAACTCCGCCTACAAGAGCAGCAAAAAAGCTATCAGAGCTTGATTTATTCTGGGGAAATAGCTGTGCTTAAAAGTGAAGAACAGCTCAAAGAACTGCAAACACAAATTACCACCCTCAAAGCAGAAAGTTCCCAGAGCAAAAGTCAGATTCAATCTTGGGAATTTCAGTTAGGGCAACGAGTGTTACGTGCCCCAGTGAGTGGCACGATTTTTCAGTTACCTATCCAACGGACTGGGGCTGTAGTACAACCAACTACGTTAATCGCTGAGATTGCACCAAAGAATGCTTCCCTCATACTCCGGGCACAGATGGCTACTTCTGAAAGTGGGACTCTCCGTAAGGGGATGGCTGTCAAGATGAAGTTTGATGCTTATCCGTTCCAAGACTACGGGGTCGTAGAAGGAACGCTGAGCCAAATTTCACCCACGTCTAAGGTGACGGAAACTGACCAGGGTGCGAGCGCTACTTTTGACCTGGAAATTGAGCTAAAACAGACCTGTATCAAAACCTCAAAAGGTTGTACTGCGTTAAGCCCTGGACAGACAGCAACGGCTGAGGTAATTGTCCGGCAGCGTCGCATCATTGACTTCATTCTTGACCCGTTCAAGAAGTTGCAAAAAGGCGGTTTGGAACTCTAGATTTTTCAGACGGATGGATTCGTGGTTACACGATAATTAGCCCAGCTATATGGGCTTGCTGAAATAGACAGTCACTAACAGAATTAGGAGTTATATCATGTCACAAGCAATTACTATTTCCAGCGATGATATTCTTCATCAAGTCAAGCTATCTTGCAAAATTCCCTCTGTCATTGAGGAGATTGTTACCCGCAAAGTTATTACGTCTGCCGCAGCTGAGGCAGGCATTAAAGTGGAGACTGAAGAACTTCAGAAAGCAGCAGACAGCATCCGGTTAATGAGCAAACTTAAGAGTGCTGACGATACCTGGGCATGGCTGCAAAAACATGGTCTTTCTTTAGATGATTTTGAAGAAGTGATTTACAAAAACGTCATCTCTGGGAAGTTGGCTCAACATCTATTTGCGGACAAAGTTGAACCATTTTTTGTTGAACACCAGTTGGATTATGCTGGGGTTGTTATGTATGAAGTTGTCCTGGATGATGAAGACTTGGCAATAGAACTCTTCTATGGGATTCAGGAAGGTGAGATGAGTTTCTATGAGGTTGCTCATCAATACATTCAGGATACGGAGTTACGCCGAAAAGGGGGATATCGGGGGATAATGCGCCGCAAGGAGTTGAAGCCGGAGATGTCGGCTGCTGTTTTTGCGGCTACACCACCCCAGGTTCTCAAACCAATCATAACTTCTAAGGGAATACACCTAATTTGGGTTGAAGAGTTGGTTCAATCCAAATTAGATAATAAGCTGCATTATCAAATTATATCAGATTTGTTTTCTGAATGGATTAAGCAAGCAATCGAGCGAGTTGAAGTTATTATTAACCTCGACGCAAGTAGCCAAGCTCCCTAGGTTTTCATCCTGAAGCCTAACCTTCAATCCTTAAATCTGGAGTAGGGCTGGCCTTGTTGCCAGCCCTTTGTGTTAGTTAAAAAACTAGATCATTCGTCTTCTACAAAGCCGCAATGAATCCTATAGCTGACCCTACAAGACTGAGCAGTTCCAACCAAGGAAATTTTCCTCCTGACACATACATAATTTCCTCCTCTGTTAGCTCAGAGAGAGAGCTTTCGGAATGATTCAGGTCATAGATTTTAATACTGGCCATTTGGAAATGTACTCCTAAGTAAAGTTTTTTCGGTTGGGATTAGCCTTTGAATTGCCCCATCCCATTACTATCTTCTGGTATTTGCTCTAGTTTTTCAAGGCTTTTGTCACTAAAGTATGGCAATAAAAGTTACACTTTTTTCTTTATTTTTGCTCAACCCAACTGCGATTTTCAATTAATTAAAAGAGTATTTTGGCTTTAAAGACATGATTTTTTATTAAAAATTAAAGCATTTATTCCTTTTTGTATCTCCATTACATCCTTCATAGTTGCCCTCAAAAAGAATCACAACAAATCAACCCAAGGTTTATCTTGGGTTGAAAGAGAAGAATAAGGCCTGCCGGACGTCAAATTCCCTTTTCTCGTTTCCAGACTCTGACTGGAAACAAGGGGAAAGCAAAATCCTCCTCAGAGGCTTGGAAGTATCAGTTGCCTAAGTTCAACGGGGTGTTGGCTCAACATTTGTTTGCGGATAAAGTGGAACCCTGGTTTTTAATCACCAGATGGATTATATCGGCGTGATTATGTATAAAGTTGTCTTGGATAATGAATACCTGGCAATGGAACTCTTCTATGGGATTCAGGAAGGAGAGATGAGTTTCTATGAGGTTGCTCATCAATATATTCAGGATACAGAGTTACGCCGAAAAGGGGGATATCGGGGGATGGTGCAGCGCAAGGAGTTGAAACCGGAGATTTCGGCTGCTGTTTTTGCTGCTAAACCTCCCCAGGTTCTTAAACCGATTGTGACTTCTAAAGGAGTACACCTGATTTTGCTTGAGGAGTTGGTTCAATCCAAATTGGATAATAAGCTGCGTTATCAAATTATGTCTGATTTGTTTGCTGGGTGGCTGAAGCAGCAAATTGAGCTATCTGAGGTTAGAATCGGTATTTACTAAAGATATAAAGTTCCCTTTAAACCTTTTATTAACCTATAGATAAAGCCCCATATTTATCTAAAACATGGGGCTTTTTTTTTAACCCCTTAAGGCTGTAAAATGAATGTCCCCAATTCCTGTAGTGCCTGTACGGGTTGTGCAAAATGCTCTACACGAATCCTTGAATTATAATTACAGTCTGTCTTACTTTGTACACAAGTAGGCGGTGCACAAACTGGTTTTGTCTCACCGCCAATTACCTGCTCGCTCTCCTCGTTCAGATCCTTCATGAAGCTTTCTGGATCGTTAAACAAGTCAGCCCCTGCGAGGTTAAGGTCTATCAGATAATTCACATTGATGTTAGCCATTTAATTCTACTCCAATTAGTTTTTGTTCTTAAGTATTAATCAAGTAGCTTAGCCTTGATTAATAATTCAATTATAATCCTTAAAAAGTCTGATTGTCTACAAAAATAGAAAGGTTAAAAGGAAATAAGAGTTACAATTTTATCTTATAAGCTCTAGCAGCAAGGAAAACAGCAAGCAAATCTATACTAGAAAAGTAAGCTGCTGGTTGTGATAAAGGTTACCCTAAAGCCTAGGCGGAAATCTTCATTATTGGGGATGAATTACACCTATCGATGAATTACACCTATCGCTGTCCGATCGAGACAATGTCCATAAGTTTTTACGCAAGTAGGTTGCAGAAAATATATAGGTATACTATTACCGCCAATTACCTGCTCGCTCTCTTCGTTCAGATCCTTTATGAAGATTTCTGGATCGTTAAACAAGTCAGCACCAGCCTGGTTGAGGTTCAACAGCTTTTTTACTCAATCACGTAATTGAGACAGAAATGCATAAAGTGCGTCCTAAAATTATTAAATTTTAGTCAAGAAATCAGCACAAGAAGGCTCTTGTGCTAATTAATTAGAATTTTATATTTTAATTATCAGTTGCTTATAGTAAAAAACTTTTTACTCCCAAATGAGGACTGAAGGCAAGGATTCTGGAGAAGCTAAGCGTAACAATTGATAACCCACACCCGCGCTTCCTCGGAAAAAGCTAGGGCTTAAAAAAGAGTGAGGTAGATGAGGTAGAAGAGCATATTCTCTGTTTTCTTTTGCTCTTTCCACTACCCAGGTCGCTTGTTTTCTAGCAGTTTTTAGCCATTCCTGGTTGCCAAGTTTTTGGGATGCTACAACAAACAGTTCAGTTCTGCCTAACCGCCCACAGCAAAGATGGTCTACATCTCTACTGGGTACCCCATACTTCTGGGTAGTTTCTAAAGCTATATCAATGTCAGAGTAAGTTTCCTCGGTATGTATAATCGGTAAACCACCTAAGCGGGCTAATCCAATTCCAACACTTCCGTGACACCAAGCATGTATGAAGTTAATTTGATTCGTCTGTTCTGATAAACGGAAATCTGGCCAGTTTCGCACTAATTGGTCAAAAACACTCCGCTCATACTCAACCCCCTCTTTAGCAGCTGCTAAATAAGCTGTGTCTCCTGTAGCCCAGTATAGTCGCAGTAAGGAAAAAGAAATACCTGATGCGCCGTGAGAAAAGCCGGTTAATGGTTTTTTACTTTCTTGTTCTAAAGTTATCCAAGCCCTGGGAACGGTATGAGTTCGCTTTGATAATAGATGATTGCCACAGGTGATTGCTAGGTCTAATACTGCTTGAGAGCCTGTCTGGTAGTAGAGGGGTAATAAACCTAGAATTACGCCTGCTACTCCCCACATAATGTCCAGCTTTTCATCCGTAGCGATCGCTTCTGGTGTAATTAATCTTGCAGCTTGGTTGGCATCTTCTAGAAGGGTTGGCTCTTGCAAAAACTGGCTAATCTTAACCAGACTATAGATGATACCACCTAGCCCTAATAAACCGAGTTCTGACCGAAGCAGTTCTTTGCGAACTTCGGCTTTTTTCAGAGACTGGCGGAAAGGGGATAAAGCAGCTAAAGCTACCTCTTGAAATTCACGTTTGCCAGTAATTTTTACTAAGGCTGCTAGAAATAAGCTCACTCCAGCACGCCCTGTATATAAAGAATCATCCAACGGCTGAAGTTGATAGCGGTTCGCCTTGAACATATACTCTAAAGTAATCCAGTTACAGCCCTCAGCATTCCAAATAGCATTAGCGACAAGACTATTCCCCAGTTCTAGAGCTTCTTGCAGTAATTCTTCAGAAGTCAGAGGCAATAATTGGGAAAAATTAGTAAGGATTCAGGTCTTTGATTGAGGAACAAGAGAAGGCATGAAAAAGCCACAAGAATGGGCAGATATAGCATCACG
>NZ_JAUBTO010000103.1:0-30328 GCF_036702495.1 Microcoleus sp. C2D2
TTGCCGCAAGGATAGATAGTTTTAAGGTCTGTCGCAGAACCAAGAATCCCCGCGCTTTCAAAGCCGGGGAGTGTCAAAAAAGCTTGTCTATCACGAGTTACGCACTCGGTTTGGGCTTGGGGCACAAATGGCTTGAAATGTCCCCAGACAAGTGGCTGCAACCTATAAAAGTCTGTGGACGAAGGTTAAACAAAACGCTGAAGCGATTAAGAAAGGCCATACCAAGAAACGTTACAAGGGACTAGACCAAGCTCCTAAGTATGTGGCGCCTACTGTTACCTTAAACTATCACCGCGACTATTCATTTAAGCCTGACCAAAAGGTTAGTATTAATACTTTGAATGGTCGAGTTGTTGTACCTTACGATGGCTATAGCAAGCATCTAAACTTGATTAAAAGCTGCGCCTAGATTGGTGCGGCTAAGATTGTTTACCAGCGCGGTTCTCAGACTTATTACTTGATGGTAAGCCTAGAAATAGAACTACCGAATATTGACCCAACTCAGACAACTAGAATTGCTGGGGTGGATGTAGGGCAACGGTATCTAGCGGTAGAAACCGACTCTAGCAATAAATGTAAGTTCTATTCTGGTAAGGCTGCTAAACATCAAGCCAATCGCTATCACAAAGCTAGACAAACTTTACAGCGTAAAGGCACTCGGTCAGCCAAGCGTAGACTTATCGCTTTATCTGGCAGAGAGAGACGGTTGATCGCTGATATGAACCACCAAATCAGCAAGCAAATAGCAAAGCCCAATAGCCTAATCGGACTAGAAAATTTAACCGGAATACGGGAAAGAATTAAGTCTAAAACAGGTAAAAGGGCAAGCAACAAACAGCGAAAAGCCAACAGAAATAAGGCTAAATGGTCATTTGCCCAACTGCATAGCTATATTGACTATAAAGCTAATCTAAGTGGCTCTTTAGCGACTAAGGTATCGGCTCACTATACGTCCCAAAGTTGCGTAAAGTGCGGGCATACTTCCAAGGCTAATCGACCCAACAAAGGGTTGTTATTTCGGTGCGAATGCTGTGGCTATGAGTTACACGCTGATTTGTTGGGGAGTAAAAATATTGCGCTTAGAACGTTGCTCGTTCGGCAAGACTGGATGAGTACGGGGGTCTTGTCAGCATCCCCTGATGTGTCGAAGGATGAAACCAAAGCCGAAATTCTACAAAGGTTTTCCCAATTGCGGTGGACTTTAGACGCAAGCCCCAACCTCGCGGATAAGCGCGTCAGCGCGAAGTAGCAGGTTGGGGTAGTTGACATAAATTACTGCCAATTGCCCACTAGCACGAAAGGTGCCCAGAAATACGGATTCTGATACTCTCGCTTTTTCAGCAGCATTAATTGAGCGTTGCGGAGGGCTTCAGCTTTGCTGGTTTTAGAAGAAGCAAGCTGCTTGTAAAACTCAGTCATAAAGATAGTTGTAGATTCGTCGTTGACTTTCCAAAGGGTGGCGGCGGTGCTGCGGGCACCCGATCGAATGGCGGCCCCGGCCAAACCCAAAGCCGCGCGGTTATCGCCCGAAGCAGTTTCGCAAGCACTCAAAACCAAAAGTTCGATCGCCTGTTGTTTCTCACGATTGCGGGATCGCAGCAGTTGATCGAACTCCTTAACATTCACTTTCTGGTCCCAAGTCACAATAAAAGTATCCGCCGCATTCGAGCTAAACTGACCGTGAGTTGCCAAATGGACGATCGGGTAAGACACCGCTTTAATTCGATCGTGCAACCGCCCGCTGACAAAATCTTCATTCAGCAGCGAACTCGCCGGCATCTCGGCTGCAATTTGTTCAACTTCCTCCTTCACCCCCGGCAAAGCCGAGAAGCCTTGACGCGCTTCCGAGAGGGCAGCGGTGAGCACTTTTAACTTGACTTGGCTCAGCGGTTTCGGTGCTAGCAATTGCAATCCCGGCGCCAAAGCAATACTGTATTTTTCTACCAAAAACTTTTCACCGTCGTGCAGCACCGCCATCGGCAGATTGCGCAAGTAACCGTCGAGCACAAATACCAGGGTTTTAATCCCGCTGGCGGTCAAATCTGCCTCTGCGGGGCGGATTAACCAGTCATAAACCTGTTCGACGGGTTGCCTCCTGTTGCGGGGGAAAGCAGCAGGCCTGATGACATTTTTGGCGACTCTGAAAGCATTTTCCAACTCGGCTTGAGGCTTCACAGTAGTGTAGCGGCGCAGGGGTTTGCCGGGAATTGACAAAATTACCTCCAAACGATCGCTCAAAATAATCGGATAAATCACCGCTGCTGTAGGATCGATTTCCTCGATCGACGTTGGTTTAGCATCAGCGCAAGCATCCCGAAAAAAGTTGTCCAATTCCGCCAACTGCAAAGATTCCACCGTTTGGCGCGCCAGTTTCAACTTAGCTTGACTGGGAGATTCCTCTTGCAAAAGCAGCCCGACTAATTCCCGATAAACCGGTTCGGCACTTTCCCGAAACGAAAATTGCACTTCGGGATTGACTGTCACCAAATCGCCCCGCAGAGAAGACAGTACATTCACAGCTTGAGTATATTGAGCGATCGCCCCTTCTTTATTCCCCTGAGCTTTCCGAATCCGTCCAAGTTGCCACAGCAATTGGTAAGCAATATCGGGAGATTGAAACGGCGGTGCTAAACTCAAAGCCTGAAGTGTGAGATTTTCCGCTTTCTCATACTGCTTTTGGATTTCCGATAGTTTGCCTTTAGCTGCCAGAATATAAGCTTGTATTCGTTGGTCGCCCAAACTGTTTGCTGGTTCGAGAGAGCCATCGAGCATTTTCTCAATATCGCTTAAACTCAAAGTTTTCGCAGGCGACTGAGCTAATTTCATCAAGCTTTGAGCTAAATTTATTTGAGCGTAAAGTCCGACGCGATTCGACCCAAATTGAGCGGCTTGAGGTTGCATGGAACGCCAAAAAACCTCTGCCTCAGACCAATTTTTGCGATCGATCAACAAACTCAATTGGTTTAACTTCGCCTGAATTTGTAGGGGCGATATATCCGGCATCGCCTGGGCAGATCGAGCATAATACTCTAGGGCCGAGCGTTCCAAATCAGCCCGCTGTTTGGGTGTCAAACCCGGCTTATTGCTTTGAGCCCGTACCGTATTGCCCAGATTGAGATAAATTGCAGCCTCCTCTTGCGGCAGACCTAATTTTTGGGCTGCTGCCAGTCCCGCTGATAGCAAATCCTCGGATCGGTCCAGTTGTCCCAAAACCCGCAGCACCCGCCCTAAAGCATGAATTCCCTGGACTTGTTCGAGGGAAATCGGCCCATTTTTCAAAGTTTCCAAACCCGCTGTCGAAACTTCGCAAGTTTCGTGTTCCAGCTTGAAAGAAGCTAACAGAATTTTGCAAGCTCTGGGGTAAAGTCCGAGAGCTTCCCAACCCCGACTTTGATTAATTTGAACTTGAAATAGTTGGTTTTTGCGATCGATTTGCTCTAAAATTTTAGCGCTTAAGTCAAAGTTATCGATCGCATCTTGCGTCTGCCCCCGTTCGAGTTGCAACTGTCCTTGAATGTTGAGAGTTTCAGCCAAAATCCGCTGCTGTTCGGGAGTTTTGGCTTGTGTTCGCACAGCCGACAAACTCGAATTTACAGCTTTTTCTGCTTCTTCCCAAAGTGCCAATTGCCCGTAGGTGGCAGCTAAATTGCTCAAAGCTGTGGCGCCAGCGAGATTTTCGCCTTTTGCCTCAAACGCCGCCGCCGCTTGCTGCAACAGCGGTACAGCTTCGGAAAAACGTTCCTCTTGGTAAAGAGTTCGAGCTTGTCGGACAAGCTGCACCGCTGGTGGTGGATTAACCTGAGCAACTCCGGCAGGAATCGCAACGGATAGCAGACAGGAAATCACAAATAACAGAATTACTTGTCGGAGCGATCGAGTAAATTTCATATAGAATTCCAGCACTTGTATTTTATATTTGATTGAGAACCCCAGATCGAGGCCTGTGGGAGGGCAATGAGCAGGAATATTTATCGCCGTTTATCCACGTTAATCAGCGATTAAAAAATTTATTGTCAGCGTCGCACACAAACCGAACTCGATCGAGGATTGCGATCGTCAGCAGCATTACCCGGATTGTATGCAACAAGCGTAACTTCTCCTCGAGCATTCACCAGCCAACCGCGAGCGGCAACAACTTCCCGAGCCCGAATTTCCCCTTCTTCCTTCTTCCCTCTCTCGCTTGCATCGGTTACATCCGGTACCTTGTCGGTTGCCGAACTTCCTGCCTCTTCCACCCACGTCCACCCCGATCCAGCCCTGCTGAGGGTATCATCAGGACTTGCTGGCACTCCTCCTTTCCCAGTGACGGTAAATGCGCTCTCGATCCCTTTCGTGCAGGGATTTGCCGCAATTAACGCAGCCGGATTCACCACATTTTGTGGCAGTTCCACTAAACCTTGAGCCGGATTGACGCCCGAAGCACTAAATGTAACACTACCTTGCAAAGCCGGGCCGCTACTTTGGGAAATAGCGGCGATGTCGCTGGTGGGCAGCTCAGATGTAGGAGTTTCTCCCAAATCTGCAAATTGAGCGTCACCGATCCCCAACCTGCTTTTCACCTGTTCGCGACTGGCTGCTGCCAAGCCCAAGATATTCGGGACATTGACATTAACGCGGCCGCCTGCAGCGCTCTTGGCGTTGGCCGTAATGTCGCTATTGTTTGCCCCCACTAGGATATCGCTGTTGAGGGTGATGTTGCCGCCCTCGGCAGCACGCGAATCGGTGGTAATTCGGCTGTTGTCGCGCAATTGGATGTCTCGCGCGAGCAAGTTAATATTAGCCCCGGTACCCGATTCAGTCGTGCCGTCAATGCTGCCTTTGGTGTTGAGGGCGATCGAATCGGCAACAACATTAATGCTGCCTGCCGCCCCCGTTCCATAACTCTGGACGCTAACCGCTGCGCCGTCTCGGACACTCAATCGGCCCGCCGCAATGCTCAAGCTTCCCGCCGCACCAGATGGAGGTTGCAGCCCCAACTGAGTCTGGTACAGCAAATCTCCCGAAGCTGTGCCGATGGTGCTCGGAAACCTGGCGTCTGTGGTAGTTCCGGCTATTTCCACGGATTCCGAGGCCGTGACAGTCACATTTCCCCCTTGTCCCGCACCCAGAGTTGAGGCTCCGATAGCTCCTCCGTCTCGGACAATCAACCATCTGGCGTTCAACATCACATCCCCGCCTTTGCCGCTCCCAACCGTTCCTGCAGCGATTATACTTCGGGAAGCACTGGAGCCTGGTGCGGTGCCGAGCACTTCCACCGAGTCTTTTGCGTTGACGGTGATGTTTCCGCCGGGCCCCCCCTCCGGAATCAGCCTTTCTCCTGTGCTCAGCCCGCTCGCAGAAGAGATGCTAGCCCCTGCTTCTACGCGCAGGGAGCCGGTGTTAATTTCGATGTTTCCTGCCCTTCCCGTGCCGCCAATACTGTTAGCGGCTAGACCAGTACTCAGCGGGCTATCCGATCGCTCTCTAGCTACTATTACCGAGTCAGAAGCTCTCACGATCAGATTTCCGCTGTTCCCGGCACCAAAAGTCGAGGGCGAGACGACGGATCCGTCGGTGACACTCAGTTGACCGGTTTCGATAGCGATACTGCCTGCATTTCCGCTGTTAAAAGTTGGGGTGAACAGCCCGGAGGCATTGATTTCTACCGATTCTGAGGCTCTAATTGTCACGCCGCCGCCGTCTCCGGTACCGACTGTAGGGTTGAGTATTGCCGATCCGTCTCGCATAGTTAATCGTTTGGTGTCGAGCGCTATCTCCCCGGCTCTGCCGGCACCGAGGGTTCCGGTACTGATGCTGCTTTGGCGCTCCGCGAGCTCTCCCGGCTCTTGTGCTGCACCAGCATCGAGAATCCGCCGCCGAAAGTCTTCAAATCCTATTCCCTTGAGTTCTATATTCTCGGCGGTTCGTACCGAGATCGGGCCTCCGGCTCCGCTGCCGCTAGTGCCGGAGCCGACAAAGGCTCCATCTAAAAGGCTAAATCGTGCTGCTTCGATATTGATGCCGCGGCCGTCCATGCTTCCGATGGTATCGGATACTAGGCTCGAGCGATCGCGCAATGTCACGTTTCCGGACCGCAGTGCGATCGCCCCTCCCCCCGGCCCGCTCGCTGTCACCGCCGATAAACCCGATAATTCTATGTTGCCCAAATTGGCAACGTTTGTATAGTCCAAACCTAATCCTAGGGGCGTGATGTTGAAGCTTACCAAACCCGGACTCGCCACACTTCCTAATTGAATGTTGCCACTAAAAGCGGTAGCAAAACCATTATTAAAGATTACATCTCCTCCTACCAGTGCTAAGGTTTGACCTGGAGGCACTGCTAAACCTACGGGGAGTGTTGTGCCTTGAATTACTTGGGTTACACTCGAAGCGTTGACAATTGCACCGGGATTGTCTCTAAACCTTAAACCCACTGGAATATTAATCGCTAACAATGGTACTGTTTGTGGGTTGGCGCTGCTAAATTCAAAGCCATTATTAAATACCGCACCCGATGCACTGGAACAGACAAATGAACCGCGCACATCTAACCGCGCCTGAGGCCCGAATACAATCCCTTTTGGGTTAATTAAAAACAAATTACTGTTTCCCAAAACTCCCAGATTTCCTAAAATATTAGAAGGGTTGCCACCCGTAACGCGGGTGAAGATGTTGGCAATTCCGCTGGGATTTTCAAAATAGGCTCCGCGCCCCGTGTTGATGTTGAATTCGCCGAAACTGTGAAAGAGGTTAACGCCGCGAGTTGCGCCGCCAGTGATTCTATCTGAGGGTAAGTTGTTGATAGTATCGGGAACTGTCCGCGAACTTTCCGCGCCCAAGCTATTATCCGGGATAATTTGAGCGATGGCCGGAAAAGGCAACAGCAGTAAGAATGGAAAAAATAGGGCCGCAGATTGGCGGGGCATTTTTTAAGTTTTGTTAATTTAGTTTTAGGAAAATAGCCAGGCGTTAGCTAAAACCTGAAGAGTACCTATTGAGGTACGCAAACACCCGTCGATTTCGGACTGCGAATAGATGCACCAACACCTGAATTATACACTACCAGCGTTACTTGTCCTCGATCGTCCATTACCCAACCTTGAGCGGGAATAATTAGGGCTGGCTGAATAATCGATCGCAAACCAAGAACAGGAGCGAGCAATATATTCAAGCTCGATTTAATATAAGTTTTTCCTTTGTTAACCTCCTCTACATATAATGGGAGACTATTCTCAACCCACAAACAGGTGTTGTTTTGCCCGCTCGAGATAAAAACACACAAAAAACCCGGCCAGGCCAGGTGGAAAGGTTCACGACTAAAAAAGTGATAGCAATAGCTGTTTGTGAAGTATTATCAAGTTTTGCCATAATGCCAGCGAGACTAAATCTGCGTTTGCCTTGCCCAAACTTTCTGACAAATTGCATTTCTAATCCTCTCATCTTAAGCGAGCTTGCTTCTTTTTTTCTTGACTCACATTTACTGGGGGTCTTCCTAGCGGCGGCCCACTGATTCTAATTCTTCTTTCTTGACACGCCTGCTCGGTTTTCTCTTATTCGATAAATGCGATCTGTATGAACAGACTCACCGATAGTATCCCGTGAAGTTATAATAGGCTTCTACTTGTGCTTTTAAGTCTCCTGACTCGTTAAAGTTATCCCAGCTCATCCGGTCTAAAAATACAGATCCTTCTAAACAACTGGCCGATAGTTTAGCTCCAAACTCTACCTTTTTCCCTACTTTTTCTATAATAATTGAACGAATATGAAATTGAATTAAACTTACTATCCTATACTCAATACTCTGTTTATTGTTTTCAAATAATTAATGTTGGTGGCGATAGAATTCTATGAGGAATAACCAGGTTTTATATTGCTTTTTGTTCAAACTTTCTCGGGTCGCACCTGAATCGATTAGCTGTTCAATATGAGCTAAGTTTCTTTTGATATATTGAAGTTGTTTTGTAAGTGCCTGTCTTCTTTTGTTGCTGGTGAGTCGTCTTTGTTTCGCGAATGCTAAGTAGTCAATTCTTGCTAGATTACGGTAGGTTCTGGGTTTTTTATTAGTTTGACCTTTCCTCTGTTTTTACAGGATGTCTATAATTTTTTCGGTATGAAGTCTGGCTCCATTTAATAGTCCTATGTCCGTCGGATAGGTAATGTATGCTGGAGCGCAGGTCGCATCTAAGCTGTTGCGGCATTTAAATTGTATGTCAAAAAAAATCAAAGTCTTGTGGGGTGGGCGTCCCGCCCGCCCTGAATATACAATTTAAATGCGCGACAGCTTATGATTAATTTTCCTCGATTTTGTGACTTATTTTTTGTGTCCGAATCCTTTTTTTTGTTTACCTGCGGTGGTTTGGCGCATTTTATCGATCATTCGTTCGTTCACTTTATTAATTAGATTCGCACTGAGCCGTTGGCGAAAGTGAACGGCGGGGTGATGGCTCAAATGCGAGTTCATTACTGTAGGTTGATTGACCTATAAAGTATTGCAGGTAGGGGTTTTCACGGATTTGTTCTACTGTTTCACGCGGAGCTAATTCCGAGTTTTTCTTTGATAATTAATGCTCCCAACGCCATCCGAAAGGATTTGGCTCTTAAGCCCATTTCGCTCGGGGAAGTTTTGAGCATATTCTGCTTCAAATTATGACCGCGGGATTAGTGAAGCCATTTTTACCCAACAGTTGTCTGCTGACAACCTTCCTCCGAAGGGCAGTTCAAATTCGGATGGGGGCTTGGGGCAAGCTCAGCTTTTCTGTACGCGATCTCAGGTGGTGATGCACGGCTTTTGATCTATTTTACCTGTTTATCTTGCACGCTTCTGTCGATCGCGCGAGCTCATAACCGAGCCCGTGTAACCTTTCTGTACTTATCCAGCAAGCCCTAATTAGCGATCGACTGCAGTGAGCAGTCGCCCTCAATATCTCAAATGGGTTCTAAGCTGCTGTGCATCTAATTTGACAGTCAATTTTTCTACCATTCTTGTGGGACGGGCATCCTGCCCGTCTATGTATTCAATTTAGATGCGTAGCAGCTTATAAAGCGAGTTGATACTATATTTGGGCTTGAATTTTGCTCAAGTTCCATTAAGCAGCTTGTAATTTTCCGTTTGTGTCAGGAAGCGGCCACTCCCTTATTTGAGAAAAAAATAGCAACTCATTCCCAAGCCCACAATTGTCACAAAGGACTTTACCCACTTGGGCGGTAACTTTTGAGCATAGAGAGAACCTAGGTAGCTACCAGCAATGTTTCCTGCGATCACTGGGAGAGCTTGAGGCCAAGCTACAACTCCCGCAAATACAAAAGTAATCGCTGCAAAACTGTAGATACAAGTCATCAGTAGCATTTTCAAAGCGTTAATTTTGTGAACATTTTGAATACCAATCAGCCTTAACGTTGCTAATAATACAAAAGTGATACCTAGTCCCGAAAACCCTCCATAAATAGCAATAACAAACTGAATAATTGCTAGTCGAAACCAGAACTGCCACAAATCTTGTGTCAATGCCACAGGAGTAATTTTCTGTTGAGGATAAATTAGATCGCCGAAAGCAAAGATAAGAGTGGAAATTAACAGTATATAGGGGACAAGCCGATCGAATATAGCTGTGGGGATATGTAGCAATAGTATTGCTCCCAAAGCTCCTCCCAAAACGCTAGAGCCACCAAGAGTCCAAGATAATCGCTGCTGAGTCAGTAGATTTTGGCGACAGGCAACAGTACCAGCAATCCATCCCGGAAAAGAAACAATTGTGCCCGTAGCGTTTGCATTAATGGAAGGTAAACCTGCCAGCATGAGTGAGGGAAAGATTAGTATACCACCACCACCAGCAATTGAATTCAAAACTCCAGCAATCCCACCCATGAATAAGAGAAAGACCGCTTGCATAAAAGTTACATCTACCAAGTTTTTTCCTCGCTTGAAAGCTATACTGGCTGCTTTGATTTCAGGGATATACCGTGTTCCTTGGACAATAATAATTTAGTTATTATTTCCAGGGTGAGAAGTAATCGAGTTTTTTGCCGTCAATAATGATACCAAATCTTAGTTAACGGTATCTACTTTGCTCGCATTATCGGCAATAACTAGGACTCTAGCTCAATTCTTCGGTTAAAGAGGCTGTAAAAAATAGAAGGGTGTACATCAACATATTTGACTACCAGAATACTCAGCCAAACATTATACACGCACATGGTAAAACTCGTTGCAATCGCAGCTCCAACTATTCCAAATATGGGAATAGCAACCACGTTTATGACTAAATTGAGCAACGCACTACAGCCAAAAACGACAACTGATTTGTTCTGATGCCCCGTCATTACCATCAAGTTACCAACAGATCCAGACAAGGCGTTAACCAACTGCCCAAAAATGAGAATCTTCAGCGACCAACTCGCAGCAGTAAAATCAGGGCCGAAAATACTCAGCACGGGCTTGGAAAAGACTATCAAACCTAATGCCAGAAGAATCGAAGGCCAAAAAATCCAAAGCGTTACGCGGGAGACAACTTTCTGTAAACCCTGCATATCTCCTTTAGCATATAGGGTAGCAAATACGGGAGATGCGACCATATTCACCACCTGCAAGCTAGAACTCACCCACATGGCAGTTCTCACAGCCGCACTGTACATCCCAGAGGCATCCGGCCCGATCAGAGAACCAACCATGAGGATATCCAGACGGTTCAAAATAATGAAGAACGACTGCTGGAGAATCAAAACCAAGCTAATCCCCAACCACTGCTTATAGGCGTAAACTGGGGTAGTCGGTTCAATCTCTCTGTCAATCTTCTCCCAAAGCAACCACAACTGAAGCAGACAAACAGAAGCCAGAAGTATTGTTGCAACCTCAATCATTGGCAAGCTGCTGAGAGAATGATTCGCATCAAACAATAGGAACCCACCGCAAAGAAGTAAGATAGGCCAGATAATTTTGGATGGAGCGTAAGCTAATGTAATATCACCCATAGCTCTAGCTGTTTCCAACTGCAACTCCGTTAAAGCCTGGAGCGGTACTAACACCATCCCAATTAGCAACGGTGTTGCATAGGTAAAGCTGTAAAAAGAATTCAGCACGCAGATAAAAGCTGCCGCAAACCAAGATAATAAGACACCGGCTAATACTGTTAACAGTTGGCTCCCACGCACAATGCCGCGTAAATGTCCCCAGTCTTCTTTCACACGGTATTCTGAAAGCAAGCGCAACACCGTGTTCGGCAATCCTAAACCTGCTGGAATCCCCAGAAGTAATGACCAAGAGATGACATATTCATAGATGCCGTACTCCCTTATGCCCATCCATTGGGCAAGGAAGACTTGAACCAGGTACATTAGAACTAACCCAGCGCCTTGTATTGTTAGAGCGGTTACAGCATCCTTAGCTAGGACATCTATATGGTCTTGTATAGGAGTGTCTTGACTACTGTTTTGGATTTTAGAGACCGAGGGTTGAATCATAAAAAAGGATTCAGAATACAGAATACTCTACCCATCAATGGATAGAGTTTTAATAAGGAAAAATATTCAGTCCTAGTAAAGCGTCAAGGTAAATGTGAGGGGTAAATCGTAAGAGACTTCTCCCTTCCCTTGTCCTCTTCCCAACCCGTCAATTTAAGGTTGACAAACTACTAGCTTCGCTCACCAGAGGCTAGTTTTTGACCCATTAAGTAGGCTTTTTTCTAACTTCTGTAAAAATGAAATGGGCATATTGGGAGTTATCTTACTGAAGACGATGCCTTTGATTGGTTCAATTACTGTAGTCTATTTACCTGAAACTCTATGTAACTCCAGGCTTTCGTACAGTTCAACTAACCACTTGGTCGCCATCTCTCTAACTGCCTCGGAACTTTGTTTTTGCTTTGCGTCACTATCATTAATAAAAACTCTCTTGTTAGTTTGGTCTTTTGAGTAAAGCTGCGATCTGTCACGCATACAGTCTTTTTCATTCGAGGACAAGCTGAGTTGAAAAAAATCTAACAGGGAAGACCATGCTGCTTCTGGTAGCTGTTTATAATTTAACATCAAAGCATTGCGATCGGCCATTTGGAGCGCGGTTTGGCAAAAACTTGCCAGAACCCTAGCACAGTATTCCTCAGAACTCATCTGTTCGATTTCTTCTGCACAAAAACCCGTTATGCTTTCAGATATCCCAGGAGTGCTTTTAAGCTCTGTCCATATAGGATCGTCTGTGATGCTCTTGCTCTTGAGATCCATCCACTCCGCAGGAGCTTTAAGCACCGAAACCATGACTTCAATGGGGTCGCGATAAACGAAAACCCACTTGACATTTGGGAAGGCCTTTTTGATTAGGTAAAGTTTACGGATATTCCAACTTTTGAATTTGATAAAGTAGTTCGTTTCCGACTCACGGCGTTTTTGCCCTAAAGCACTAATCAGCAGTCGTAACCACTTGATGATTTCTGCTTCGGACATTCCCAGCAAATCTGCTGCCAGAACTGAATTCATGGGAGCGGCTTCCGAGATTACAAGATTCTGAGGTAACGCGGACAGGCTTTTAGATACTAAGGTCGAGCCACACTTTGACATATGAAAAATGAATCCTGTTGGTTCCAAGCCAGGACTGATTTCATGTAAATCGGCAAGTGCATCTAGCTGTGTTTGAAACCGTAAACGGTTAGGGTTTTCACGAAGACAACGCGCTATCGTTTGATTAAAAAACGGATCGGAGAAAACTATATTACTCAGATCGCACCATTGTACTAATGGATGAGGTGTCTTTAAATGAATTAGAGTGGGTGTTAAGCCAACAAGTTGCTCCATTTCCCTGCATTTACTCCTGAGATAAGCGTTCAAACTTGTTTAGCAATTTTCCAGTTTCTGTGTTTGAAATCTCAGCTAACTCCTCTGTAGGGGATGAGACTACTTCAACGTGCAGAAAAGATGCCACCTCATCGAGAACAGTTCCAATTGGTTGGTCTCGATCGCATTGCGTAACAACATATGCAACTGCATAGCTGTTAAACTTCTCAGAAGGCAAATAAACCCGATCGCCAACTTGATACAATTGAGCAAATCCTCGCACAGATGGATGTCTACTAATAGCATCAACTCCATTTACGACAGAGAGATAACCAGCTTTTGGTGGAAGCAAAGACCTCGTCCCAGCATTAAAAACCGCGTCCTGAAGATATTCGTCTTTAGTAAATGGGTTTTGTCCTTGGATTACCTGCATGATGCAATCATAGGGGTTCAAGGCAGGAGTTGAGAGCGGAATGAGATGGGAATTAATACATTCACCTCCCAACCTACCGCCAATCTCAAGAATTTTAGGCTGACCGTCAACGACCATCAGATCGACATGGAATCCACACCAATTAATCCCCATCAAGGGAACCGCTTGTTTCGCCATCTCGACTATACTGCGTTGAGTTTCAATGGGCAGTAAAGATGGAGTAATATTTTGGTACTGAATTGGAATGGTAAAGTCATTCTCCTTGTCAATAATAGACATGACGATCGGTTTACCGTCTGCAACTATACCAGCAACAGAATGTTCACTACCTATAAGTTCTTGCTCAACAATAAACTCATGTTGATAAAAGCCATAAGTAGGATCGTTCTCTGGTCGAACAGTTTGATAAAAGTTAGCCACTTGTTGTTCGGCTTCTTGAGAAGAGCGGATTTTAAAAATACCACGTCCAAAAGAAGAACCAGCAGGCTTCAAAACACAGGGAAAGCCAACTTTTTCAATAGCATCCCAGATGCTCTTTTCTCGATTCACAATCGCAAAAACTGGATTTGCCTGAGGCAGATGCTGCTCAAGAATCCGGCGGGTATTTGCTTTATTGCGAACGTTATGTACAAGCTCTGGGGATGTTCCAGCTAAACCCAATGCATTGGACAACCTTGATACAAGAGCTACAGATGGGTCCGTCCATCCGATCGCACCTTTGATTTGCAAATCATGCTGTTTAATATATGACAAAATATCGTCAAAAGCCTGATTCTCATCAATGAGTGATGTTTGGATAAGATGTGTTAGCTCATAAGAAGCATATTCTGCAACAGACGTATCTGCCAGAACAATATCAAACCCGTTCTTGCGTGCAGCATCGATCTCTGCATCCCTTTTAAGGGCAAGAGGGCGTGTTCCAACGTACAGAATGTAGTTTTGAGTCATTATTATTCTTGGAGAGTTGTAATTAATTTTTACTTATAAATTCAGTTATTGTCATGGCAGACCAGATGTAAACGGCATCAAATGGCTCACCCTACATTTAATTTTCTCCACCTACTTATCCCGCAAAAACTAAGCGGGAATTCCGGCAGCTTGATAAAGTTCGCGGATAATCATTGTGTATGCCTTTGCCACAGGTATATGTCGCAAGCCCATTTCGCATTCAGGACGGCGAGCCTCATTCCAGAAGCGGATATTCCCCAAATAGCCAAAGGGGATTCGGATACCACTTTGTACCCCTGAGATGGCGTGAGGCTGATTGTCGATCGTACTATCGGCATCGAAAGAAGCATTGAAAATTAGGTTGAGTCTGTTGATGGAAATCTGCTTTCCAGCAGAACCAGCACCTTGATTATCAACCCATAAGCGACTTTGATAACGCTTTGCCGCTGATTGGAGCAAACTAAGTTCTTCAGTATTCAGTGAAGCAGGATCTACACCCTCTAACTTGATTTTCTGCTCAATCCTAATACTGGCTTGGCGTTCGCGTAAGACCGCTAAGCGGCGGGAATCACCATCATGCAGTGCATCTTCTAAATCTTCAGGTCGGCGTTGCCAAATATACTGTGGAGCTTTATTTGCCTCAACCGGAATCATTTTCAAATCACTGGGCTTCATTTTGACAGGATCGACAGCAGCGCAATAGGAGTCAACGCGCCAGGGTACACCTAAGATACAAGCAAAACCTATAATCGTGTCGCCTTGCTGCCACGGACGGTTCTTCGTCCGTCCCAGGATGGTACAATCATCACAAAACTCGTTAGTAACCAGTTTCATGACAACTGCAACTGCCCGATCGAGACTGCCAAACCGTTGAAGAACGTCAGCGAAAATATTCCGTTTCTTTTCTTCATCCATCGTGCATAGGTTATTGCTGGGACTGATACCGAGGATGTCTGCTGCGATCCGAACTGTTGAAGGATCGGGGTGCATCATTTCCTCAGGCAGAAATAGTTCCTTACGCATTCCTTGCGAGATATGAAGAGGTGTCAGACGGTAAATCCGCTGCATCCGATCCTGATGTTCTGGGTAATGAGTAATACTCTCCAGAAGTTGGCTTCCAGAACCAAAAAAACAACGATCCTGCTTCAGGTTAGTTTCCAGAATTGACAAGCGTTTTGCCAATTCCAGTGGCAGATCGGATGCATCAACCGTCCGGTTAATTTCTTCTATAGTTTTGTCACTGCCTTTGAGCGCAAAAACCGAAAGGGCTGCAATCAAAAAACGTTCATCATTGCTGATATCTGACCAGTTTATACACGATTCGCTAACTTGCACTTTTTGCAAAATTGCAGTCAGTTCGCCTTTTCGTTCGGAGCGCTCCGCTCCACGTTCAACAATTGCTTTTCCATTCATTCCAATAATGAAGTCAGTGGCAGTGACTGATTTTGTGAGGATCTGCAAGTACAGAAATCCCTGAATCAAAAATTCACCGCCTTCATCATGAATCGATACTTGTGGCATCGCAGCGAATTGCTGACAGATACTATAAATAGCAGTAGCAAGCTCTTGTGAACGCTTTTTGTCAGGAGTGTTATAACGTCTGACAGCGTCGGGAACAGCTCGATCCCGGTCGTAAACAATTTCGGGATCGCTTGAAATATTTGGGACTCCATACAAGAGAGACGTGCTTTGAGTCATACCTCGATAAGCAACAAGCAACTCTTGAGGAAGTTGATCTGTCTGTCCTTTGATTAATACACTAGTTGACTGTTGTGTTTTCATGGCTTTATGCAAGCATCTTTTTGGCAATACTCTAGAGCTTTTTGATCGTGTTGTCAATTTGTTATTTAGTTCTCGTCATTAAAATTAATATCTTCCTGTCTGAGGGGGATCGCAGTTGTAATCGAGAATCCATTCATCGGCATCGTGCTTTGACGCTCCCACGCTTCCGCTTCCCTAAAATCTACATATAGCCAACCCAAACTCGCCGAATTATTGACTTTAAGTCCAGACGATGCTCATCGATCCCCCACACTACTACTGCTGCGGAGGCTCATAAAGTAAAGTTAAATCTAAATTCAGAACAGCTTAGTGGTTTTACAATGACATTACTTCAAGACAGTAACTGAAAAGTACCTATTGAGGTACGCAAACACCCGTGGGTTTCGGACTGCGAATAGATGCACCAACACCTGAATTATGCACTACCAGCGTTACTTGTCCTCGATCGTCCATTACCCAACCTTGAGCGGGAATAATTTCTGTTGCCCGAATTTCTATGGATGCTCTTTGGTCTTCTACTTGCTGACTTTCACCTACCGCTGGTTCCACCCACGGCAACGGCGATCGAGCGCTGCTGAGAACATCATTAGGACTTGGTGGCACTCCTCCTTTCCCAGTAGCCGTAAACTCGCTCTCGGCTCTTTGGATGCAGGGATTTGTAGCAATTAACGCAGCCGGATTCACCACATTTTGTGGCAGTTCCACTAAACCTTGAGCGGGATTCACCCCAGAAGAACTAAATGTTACAGTACCTTGCAAAGCCGGGCCACTACTTTGGGAAATAGCCGCAATATCGCTGGTAGGAACTAGAGAAGTAGGACTTACTTCCAGAACACCAAATTGAGCATCTGTTAATCCCAAAGCACCTCGAACCTGTTCGCGAGTAACTGCTGTAAACCCGAAAACATTGGGAACATTGAGATTAACCCGACCACCTCGGGCCGATCGCGCATTAGCAGTAATATCGCTATTTTCTGGCGGGAGAGTAGCCAGAATCTCGCTTTTAATGTTGATATTGCCACCATCAGAAGTACCTGCATCCGTGGTAATTCTGCTACCTCGGCGTAACTGAATATCTCCCGCTTCGAGGTTAATATTTGCTCCTGCACCGGATTGAGTTCTACCGTCAATACTACCTTTGGTGTCAAGGCGGATAGAATTTGCAACAACGTTAATGTTGCCAGCATTTCCCGATCCCAAACTCCCGACACCGATTGTTGCCCCGTCCCGGACAGTCAACCTTGGCGTGGCAATGCTGATGTTTCCCGCTGCCCCTGTGGGGGGTGGAAGCTGGAAGAAATTCTGCAGCAAACGCTCCCCAGAGCCAGTCTCTATGCCGGCACTAGACAACTCCTCTTTAATTCCAACCACTTCCACCGACTCCGAAGCGTCGATGGTGATGTTTCCCGCCTGTGCTGCCCCGAGAGTAGAAGCTCCTATGCCTGCTCTACCTTGAACAATCAATCGCCCGGTGTTAATCCTCACGTCGCCGCCCCGACCGCCCCCAACAGTCCCCGCCGCCACTGTACTGCGGGCTTCTCGAATTTCGCGTAAACTGCCGCTGGCGCTGCTGCCACTTATTGTCACAGAGTCGGTGGCATTGATGGTAATATTTCCGCCCGGGCCGGCCGAAGGAATCACCCTATCTCTTGTTGCGACCCCGCTCGTAGAACTTATCGACGTTCCCCCTTCTACTAGCACAGAGCGTGTATTAATTTCTATATTTCCTGGGTTTCCCGTAGCGCCAAAACTGTTAGTGGCGATTCCTGTACCCAACGAACTATCGGGCCGGTACTCTGTCAGTATCACCTGCTCGGAAGCTCTCACAGTTAAGTTTCCTCCATTGCCTGCACCCAAAGTTACGGTTGCTACGGCTCCCCCATTTCTGACAGTCAGCTTCTGGGTATCAATTGTTAAAGTGCCTGCATTTCCTCGATTACCAGCAGAGGCGATCGCACCGGATGCGCTGACCTCGACTGATTCAGAAGCTTTAATTGCTATATTCCCTCCGTTCCCCGTACTCAAGCTCGGGTTGAGGACTCTTGCGCCTTCTGTGAGTCTTAGCTGCTTAGTATCAACTGCAATGTTCCCCGCCCTTCCTGCGCCTTCTGTCAGGACAGCTATGCCGCTTTGCAGACTTGAAGAGCTAGGCGTTCCAGTTGCGCCGACATCGAGGATAGTCCGGTTAAAGTTATCAAATCCAATTCCTTTGATTTCTACAGAATCAGTAGCACGAACTGTGACATTTCCTCCCACTCCCGTCCCGGTAGTAGCAGTTGAAATTAAGGCTTGGTCTAATATTTTTAACTGTGCTGCATCAACAGTGATGTCGCGACCGTTAATATCGCCAATAGTATAGGAGATTAAGGCAGCCCGATCGCGCAATGTCACGTTTCCGGACCGCAGTGCGATCGCCCCTCCCCCCGGTCCGCTCGCTGTCACCGCCGATAAACCTGATAATTCTATGTTGCCAAACTTTGCCACATTTGTATAGTCTAAACCTAATCCTAGGGGCGTGATGTTGAAGCTTACCAAACCCGGACTTGCCACGCTGCCTAATTGAATGTTTCCACTAAAAGCGGTGACAAAACCATTATTAAATATTACATCTCCTCCTACCAGTGCTAAGGTTTGACCTGGAGGCACTGCTAAACCTACGGGGAGTGTTTGGCCTTGAATTACTTGGGTGACACTCGATGAGTTGACTATTGCACCGGGATTCTCTCTAAATCTCAAACCCACCGGAATATTAACCGTCAATAGCGGCGACCCTTGCGGGTTAGCGCTGCTGAATTCCACGCCGTTATTAAACACGATACTGTCTGCCGTTGCAGCCAGGAACGAACCGCGCACATCTAACCTAGCCTTCTGTCCGAATACAATTCCTTTCGGGTTTATTAAGAATAAATTTGCGTTTCCCAAAACTCCCAAACTTCCTAAAATATTTGACTGATTGCCCCCTGTCACGCGGCTAAAAATATTAGTAATTCCGCTGGGATTTGCAAAATAAGCTCCCCGCCCTTCACCTATGTTAAATGAGCCGAAACTGTGAAACAAGCTTGTACCGCGCGTGGCGCCGCCCTCTATGCGATCGCTGGGCAAATTATTAATTGTATCGGGAACCGTGCGCGAACTTTCCGGCCCCAGGGTATTATCTGGGATAATTTGGGCGAGCGCACCTACGGGAAAAAGGCACAAATAACCACTCAAAAGTAAAAGGTAAATTCCGACTGAAATCGAGCGATTTTCGGTTGATTGAAGTACAGAGACCGGGGAGGATAACGGCCGTGTCAAGCCGTGACTGCGAGCGAGCCTAACCCCTAATAAATCTCGCTGGTATTCGAGTCGAGAACCCCCTAAATCAAGAGGAATTCCGGGGAATTTGAGAAGATTTCTTGTCCCCCCCTTATTTAAGGAGGGGAGGGGCGAGCGAGACTTGGATACAAACAACAGAGACGGTCGGTTTGACGTTAAGTTGTCACACCTGGGCACGGTCAGGTCCCTACTGTATTTGAGAGCATTGAAAACTGCTGTAGAGTATTTGTCTCGGTCTTTTAGTTTGTTAAGAAGGCCGAGCCAGAAGTAGAGATATTGGAAAACCATAATTAACCTTTTGTTAGCTGACAAAAGCGACCAATTTTAAAGCATTTGCTATTTTCTGGTCATCGGGGCAGACAAACCGATACAGGATGCCTCGTGCGATCGTCCAATTGACCGGCAACTTGATTCGCCACGAGCATAACTTCTCCTCGACCATTCACCACCCAACCGCGAGCCGGAACAACTTCTCGAGCCGGGATTTCCCTCGGAGCTCGATCCGTTACATCCCGTACTTTATCCGTTGCCGAACTTCCTGCCTCTTCCACCCACGTCCACCCCGATGCAGCGCTGCTGAGGGTATCATGAGGACTGGGTGGCACTCCTCCTTTCCCAGTGACAGTAAATGCGCTCTCGGCCCCTTGGATGCAGGGATTTGCCGCAATTAAAGCAGTCGGATTGACAATATTTTGTGGCAGTTCCACTAAACCTTGAGCGGGATTGACGCCAGAAGGACTAAATGTAACTGTACCTTGCAAAGCCGGACCGCTACTTTGGGAAATAGCGGCGATGTCGCTGCTCGGAAGCAGAGATGTAGGTGGTACTTTCAAAGCTGCAAATTCCTCGTCAGTCAGCCCCAACCTGCTTTTGACCTGTTCGCGGCCCGCTGCTGCAAAGCCCAAGATATTCGGGACATTGACATTAACGCGGCCGCCTGCAGCGCTCTTGGCGTTGGCCGTGATGTCGCTATTGTTTGTCCCCACTAGGATATCGCTGTTGAGGGTGATGTTGCCGCCGGCACCACCCGAATCGGTGGTAATTCGGCTGTCGCGCAATTGGATGTCTCGGGCTCGCAAGTTAATATTAGCCCCGGTACCCGATAAACTCGTGCCGTCAATGGTGGCTTTGGTGTTGAGGGCGATCGAATCGGCGACAATATTGATGCTGCCAGCGGCCCCCGTTCCCAAACTCTGGACGCTAACCCCTGCGCCGTCTCGGAGACTCAATCGGCCCGTGGCAATGCTCAAGCTTCCCCCCGCACCAGATGCAGGTGGCAGCCCCAACAAAGCCTGGGACAAATCTACCGAAGCTGTGATGATGCCGCTGGCAAAGCCGTTTGTGGTAGTGCCGGCTATTTCCACGGATTCCGAGGTCGTGACAGTCACATTTCCCCCTTGTCCCGCACCCAGAGTTGAGGCTACGATAGCTCCTCCGTCTCGCACGATCAACCGTCTGGCGTTCAACGTCACATCCCCGCCTTTGCTGCTCCCAAACGTTCCCGCAAGGATCAGACTTCCGAAAGGAATTCCGTTTGCTATTGGCTCTGCTGGGTTGCCGATCACTTCCACCGAGTCTTTTGCGTTGACGGTGATGTTTCCGCCTGGCCCCCCCCTAGGAATCAGCCTTTCTCTTGTGTTCAGCCCGCTCGGAGAAGAGATGCTAGCCCCTGCTTCTACGCGCAGGGAGCCGGTGTTAATTTCGATGTTTCCTGCCCTTCCCGTGCCGCCAACACTGTTAGTGGCTAAACCAGTATTCAGGGGGCTATCGGATCGGTCTCTCGCTACTATTACCGAGTCAGAAGCTCTCACGAGCAGATTTCCGCTGTTGCCTGCACCAAAAGTCGAGACCGAGACGAAGGCTCCGTCGGTGATACTCAGTTGACCGGTTTCGATAGCGATAGTACCTGCCTGGCCGCTGTAAAAAGTTGTGGTGAACAGCCCGGAGCCGTTGATTTCTACCGATTCACTGGCTCTAATTGTCACGCCGCCGCCCGCTCCGCTACCGAGTGTAGGGTTGAGTATTACCGATCCGTCTCGCATAGTTAATCGTTTGGTATCGAGCACAATCTCCCCGGCTCTGCCGGCACCGAGGGTTCCGGTAAAGATGCCGCTTTGGCGGTCGGAGAGATCTGCGGGCTCTTGTGCTGCACCACGATCGAGAATCTCTCGCCGAAAGTTTTCAAATCCTATTCCCTTGAGTTCCATATTCTCGGCGGTTCGGATCGAAATCGGGCCTCCGGCTCCGGTTCCGGTAGTGCCGGAGGCGACAAAGGCTCCATCTAAAAGGCTAAATCGTGTTGCTTCGATATTGATGCCGCGGCCGTCCATGCTTCCGATGGTATCGGATAATAGGCTCGAGCCATCGCGCAATGTCACGTTTCCTCCTCGGAGTCCGATCGCCCCTCCCCCCGGTCCGCTCGCTGTCAACGCCGATAAACCTGATAATTCTATGTTGCCAAAATTTGCCACATTTGTATAGTCTAAACCTAATCCTATGGGCGTGATGTTGAAGCTTACCAAACCCGGACTTGCCACGCTGCCTAATTGAATGTTTCCACTAAAAGCGGTGGCAAAACCATTATTAAAGATTACATCTCCTCCTACCAGTGCTAAGGTTTGACCTGGAGGCACTGCTAAACCTACGGGGAGTGTTTGGCCTTGAATTACTTGGGTGACACTCGCAGCGTTGACTATTGCACCCGGATTCTCTCTAAACCTTAAACCCGCTGGAATATTTACCGTCAATAGCGGCGCTCCTTGCGGGTTAGCGCTGCTGAATTCCACGCCGTTATTAAACACGATACTGTCTGCCGTTGATGCCAGGAACGAACCGCGCACATCTAACTGAGCCTGAGGCCCGAATACAATTCCTTTCGGGTTTATTAAGAATAAATTTGCGTTTCCTAAAACTCCCAAGGTACCTAAAATATTTGACTGATTGCCCCCTGTCACGCGGCTAAAAATATTAGTAATTCCGCTGGGATTTGCAAAATAAGCTCCCCGCCCTTCACCTATGTTAAATGAGCCGAAACTGTGAAACAAGCTTGTACCGCGCGTGGCGCCGCCCTCTATGCGATCGCTGGGCAAATTATTAATTGTATCGAGAACCGTGCGCGAACTTTCCGGCCCCAGGGTATTATCTGGGATAATTTGGGCGAGCGCACCTACGGGAAAAAGGCACAAATAACCACTCAAAAGTAAAAGGTAAATTCCGACTGAAATCGAGCGATTTTCGGTTGATTGAAGTACAGAGACCGGGGAGGATAACGGCCGTGTCAAGCCGTGACCGCGAGCGAGCCTAACCCCTAATAAATGTCGCTGGTATTCGAGTCGAGAACCCCCTAAATCAAGAGAAATTCGCGGGAATTTGAGAAGATTTCTTGTCCCCCCCTTATTCAAGGAGGTTCGGGGCGATCGAGACTTGGATACAAACAACAGAGACGGTCGGTTTGACGTTAAGTTGTCACACCTGGGCACGGTCAGGTTCCTACTGTATTTGAGAGCATTGAAAACTGCTGTAGAGTATTTGTCTCGGTCTTTTAGTTCGTTAAGAAGGCCGAGCCAGAAGTAGAGATATTGGAAAACCATAATTAACCTTTTTTAAAGCATTTGCTATTTTCTGGTCATCGGGGCAGACAAACCGATACAGGATGCCTCGTGCGATCGTCCAATTGACCGGCAACTTGATTCGCCACGAGCATAACTTCTCCTCGACCATTCACCACCCAACCGCGAGCCGGAACAACTTCCCTCGCCGGGATTTCCCCGAATTCCCTCGCTTGCCGATCCGTTACATCCCGTAAATTGTCCGTTGCCGAACTTCCTGCCTCTTCCACCCACGCAAACGGGGATGCAGCGCTGCTGAGGGTATCATCAGGACTTGCTGGCACTCCTCCTTTCCCCGTGACAGTAAATGCGCTCTCGGTCCCTTTCGTGCAGGGATTTGCCGCCATTAAAGCAGCCGGAGCCACAATATTTTGCGGCAGTTCCACTAAACCTTGAGCGGGATTGACGCCAGAAGCACTAAATGTAACACTACCTTGCAAAGCCGGGCCACTACTTTGGGAGATAGCGGCGATGTCGCTGGTGGGAAGCTCAGATGTAGGACTTAGTTGCAAATCTGCAAATTGAGCGTCACTGAGCCCCAAGCGGCCTTTCACTTGTTCGCGGCCCGCTGCTGCAAAGCCCAAGATATTCGGGACATTGACTGTAACGCGGCCGCCCTCCGCGCTCTTGGCGTTGGCCGTGATGTCGCTATTGTTTCGTCCTACTAGGATATCGCTGTTGAGGGTGATGTTGCCGCCCTCGGCAGCACCCGCATCGGTGGTAATTCGGCTGTTGTCGCGCAATTGGATGTCTCGCGCGAGCAAGTTAATATTAGCCCCGGTACCCGATAAACTCGTGCCGTCAATGGTGGCTTTGGTGTTGAGGGCGATCGAATCGGCGACCACATTGATGCTGCCAGCCCCCCCCGTTCCATCACTCTGGACGCTAACCACTGCGCCGTCTCGGACACTCAACCGGCCCGTCGCAATGCTCAAGCTTCCCGCCGCACCAGATGCAGGTTGCAGCCCCAACTGAGTCTGGTACAGCAAATTTCCCGAAGCTGTGCCGATGGCGCTAGGAAAGAGGCCGTCTCTGGTAGTGCCGACTATTTCCACGGATTCCGAGGCCGTGACAATCACATTTCCCCCACCTCCGGCACCCAGAGTTCCGGCTATGATAGCTCCTCCGTCTCGCACGATCAACCGTCTGGCGTTCAACGTCACATCCCCGCCTTTGCCGCTCCCAACCGTTCCCGCAGCGATTAGACTTCGGGAAGACAGGGAGCCTGCTGCGGTGCCGAGCACTTCCACCGAGTCTTTTGCGTTGACGGTGATGTTTCCGCCTGGCCCCCCCTCCGGAATCAGCCTTTCTCCTAGCTGCGCCCCGCTCGAAGAAGAGATGGTAGCCCCTGCTTCTAGGCGCAGGGAGCCGGTGTTAATTTCGATGTTTCCTGCCCTTCCCGTGCCGCCAACACTGTTAGTGGTTAGAGCCGTATCCAAGGGGCTATCAGATCGCTCTCTAGCTACTATTACCGAGTCAGAAGCTCTCACGAGCAGATTTCCGCTGTTGCCTGCACCAAAAGTCGAGGCCGAGACGAGAGCTCCGTCGGTGACACTCAGTTGACCGGTTTCGATAGCGATACTGCCTGCATTTGCGCTGTTAAAAGTTGTGGTGAACAGCCCGGAGGCGTTGATTTCTACCGATTCACTGGCTCTAATTGTCACGCCGCCGCCCTCTCCGGTACCGAGTGTAGGGTTGAGTATTGCCGATCCGTCTCGCATAGTTAATCGTTTGGTGTCGAGCGCTATCTCCCCGGCTCTGCCAGCACCGAGGGTTCCGGTAGAGATGCTGCTTTCGCGCTCGGCGATATCTGGCGACTCTTGTGCTGCACCAGGATCGAGAAGCCGTCGCCGAAAGTTTTCAAATCCTATTCCCTTGAGTTCTATTTTCTCGGCGGTTCGTACCGAGATCGGGCCTCCGGCTCCGCTTCCGGTAGTGATGGAGCCGACAAAGGCTCGATCTAAAAGGCTAAATCGTACTGCTTCGATATTGATGCCGCGGCCGTCCATGCTTCCGATGGTATCGGATACTAGGCTCGAGCGATCGCGCAAAATCACGTTTCCGGACCGCAGTGCGATCGCCCCTCCCCCCGGCCCGCTCGCTGTCACCGCCGATAAACCTGATAATTCTATGTTGCCAAACTTTGCCACATTTCTATAGTCTAAACCTAATGCTTGGGGCGTGATGTTGAAGCTTACCAAATCTGGACTTGCCACGCTGCCTAATTGAATGTTGCCACTCACAGCGCTGGCAAAACCATTGTTAAATATTATATCTCCTCCTACCAGTGCTAAGGTTTGACCTGGAGTAACTGCTAAACCTACGGGGAGTGTTCTGCCTTCAATTACTTGGGTGACACTCGATGAGTTGACTATTGCACCGGGATTCTCTCTAAATCTCAAACCCACCGGAATATTAACCGTCAATAGCGGCGAACCTTGCGGGTTGGCGCTGCTGAATTCCACGCCGTTATTAAACACAATACTGTCTGCCGTTGAAGCTAGAAACGAACCGCGCACATCTAACCTAGCCTTCTGTCCGAATACTATTCCTTTCGGGTTTATTAAAAATAAATTTGCGTTTCCTAAAACTCCCAAAGTTCCTAAAATATTAGAATGGTTGCCCCCGGTTACGCGGCTAAAAATATTAGTAATTCCGCTGGGATTTGCAAAATATGCTCCCCGCCCTTCACTGATGTTAAATTCGCGCAAGCTGTGAAACAAGCTTGAACCGCGTGTAGCCCCGCCCTCTATGCGATCGCTGGGCAAATTATTAATTGTCTCGGAAACCGTGCGCGAACTTTCCGGACCCAGGGTATTATCGGGGATAATTTGGGCGATCGCCCCAGATGGCAACAGCAGTGAGGCGCAAAATAGTAAGTAAAAATTGGTGCTAGCCATAAAATAACCTTTGTTTCAAGAGGGGGAAGGAAACGGTTTATCAGTTTGAAGTTGACACCAATAGCCCGACAGCCTGCCCTTGACTAGCTGTTATGGAGATATGTATTAACCTAATATCCATGCTAGATTCTGCGGTTCGGAAAATTTATGTCAAGTTTTTGCATCGGGCTGGCGCCCACAGTTTACAACAGCCAGATTGTTTCCGGCTGCATTGCTATTATTCAAAGAGAACCCCGATTTCTTAAAGCCTGCGGGGTGCTGGGGATTCTATTTTTGAAGATGCCCCTTAATTTAGTCATTAAATGCCTGGTTTTTAGAAGGGAAAATAATTGATTCTAAAGTAGATGCCTTTTTCCTGCAAAGTTCGATCGCCCGATCGAGCATTTATCAAAGGAATACCATAGTCTAGACGCACATTCAACCTATCGCCCATCTGCCAAACTAGGCCCAAACCTGCACCCAGCAGTTTGTCAGAGTCAGGATTTGGCTTTTCTCCCGAATGGTTCCACCCTAACCCAAAATCGATAAACGGAGCGATTTGCAACAATCCTTCAACTTCCGGGACACGCCAAACCGGAATTCGCACCTCCGCAGACGCGATCGCACCGCTATCAGTTAACAGCAAATCTTGGCGGTATCCGCGCACGCTTTGAACGCCGCCGATCCCGATTTGTTCGAGGGAAAGCAGGGGGCGATCGGCCAATTGAATGTCAGAACGCAGAATCAGCAAGGTTTCTGGGGCTAGCAGCCGCACGTATTGGGCTTGTCCGCGCCACGCCAGAAAGCGACTGTCAGGGCCGCTATCGTTCGCAGTAGCGCCCAGAAATTTGGTACCGAGGGAAAACTGGGATCGCGCTGCGAAAACTTGGTTGGAACTCCGCTGCACATATTCTTGAAAAAATCGCACAGCCGAAACCCGGGTTTCGCCGCGCTCGTTTGCTCCCGCCGAAAGCGCAAATCGTTCGCCTCCCAGGAATGTGTCGCTTTCTTGCCGCGAAAAACTAAGTCCCAAAGCCAAAGTTCGATCGGGCTTTTCGACAATCGGTTGGCGGTAACTTAACTCGTAAGTCCGCGATTTCCCCTCTATTTGTACGCGATCGAACGGTTCCTCGATGATATTGGTGCTAGCAGCACTCGCAGCGAACCTAATCGTGCCGTTGCGCGCGTTGACGGGGACGGTGTAGCTGCCGTTGAATTCATTGCTGCCGTCGGTGTTAGCATAAGATACTTCTAATCCGTCGCCCAAACCGAGCAAATTTGCTTGATTGATGCGAACACCGCGGCGAAAACTGCCGACGCTGGGCGATCGGTTGTTGTCTGCGAACACTTCACCGCTAAAGGTGTCTGCTTCTTTTACCCGCACTTCTAAGCGACTGTTTTCCGGGCGGCTGCCGGCTTGGAGTTCGGCGGAAATAGTGCCAATTAAAGGGTCGAGTTGCAGCAGTTGCAAGGCTTCCAGCAACCGATCTCGGTTGAGCGGCCGTCTGGTGGCGCGCTCTAGGCGCGATCGCACGTAATTTGAATTTAAGCGCCTGTTTCCAGTAATCTCAATTTCATCTAATCCGCCTTCTACAATCTGAATTTTCACCACACCTCCGGATCTGGGAAAGGTTTGGTTGGCCGGAATTAGAGCGCCGGAATTGATGTATCCGGCCGCTACATATTTTTGAGTAACGGCTGCTTCGGCTGCGATCAGTTCGGCAAAGGTGATGTCGCGCCCCGCAAACTCTTTAATAACTTCTGCGAGTTCGCGATCGCTAAAAGCCGTGTTGCCCTCAAATTCAAAGCCCGAAACCCTAATTGTACCCGGAATTCCCGGCGTAGCACCGCCGGGATCGGGTGTTAGCGGGGTTGGTTGGAGGGGAGACGACGGGGGAGGTTGCGGTGCTGTTGGTGCAGGTAATTCCGGCTCTCTGGGCAGAATGGGGTTGGGCAGTTGGCTTGGGTTGGGCAGTTGGACCAGGTGCGAGTCTGGCTCGATACCCAAATCGGTTTTTTTTCGATCGATATTTTCTTCTAGCTTTTGACCTCGGTTAAAAAGCTCGGTTTCTTGAGTTTTTGTGCTTAATGTGCTATCTGCAGAATTTGCCGCCAACGGCGACGGGTCGGGAGTTTCTGCAGGTGCCGATAAGGGTAGAGTTGGCGACAGTGCCGCAAGTTCTGATTCAGCGGGTAACTGCGTTTCCTCGTAAGCGGCCCGTAAGCCTTCGCGACTGTCAAGATTAGTGTCGGGAAGGAAAGCTCGATCGCCTCCACTGCTAACTGCTGGCAAATTTTCAACATTTGAGGTCAAAATTTCAACTGTGCTAGCGGATGTTTTTGCTGGTTTTCCCAACAAAACTAACCCAAAAATTCCAGCGAGTAAAAATAGTTGTTGCGATCGACAAGCCATAAGATTTAATTATTATCTCGCTTAAGTGGGAAAATATTTTCAGGAAGTGAGCACCCTCAAGTAAAAATCAATTTTAACAGCAAAAAAACGCAACAGCCGTCGCAGCTAACAGTTTCGTAGGCGGTAAATACCAAAAGGTCGATCGACCCCTGTTCATTTCCCAACGCTTACCCACCAACCGGGTTATTATCTGAACAATTATCGTGTAAGTCGATCTGCAGCTGTATAAAACGCGGTTGATTTGGTCGAAAAACCTACGCTTTTAGTCGGATTCCGCGACCATAATTGTTTTGGACGCACCAGTGACAAGAACCGGATTTTTGGCGCAAATACTTCGTTACAGCCGGCAGATGCTGTAAAAAACCCGGTTTCTTTGATTTTGATGCATCATCGCAAATCCGACTTTAATACCCCCCTTTATTCTTGAGTCCGCGTCGGCAGACCTGGTGTGCCCAGACGCGGTTTCAACCGCCAAGTCTTATAAAGGAAGTTTCTAACTATGAATTATGCAGAGCGGCCCGCACCAGCCTCCGCACCTATTTGAGTCGCGTCAGCCAATCCCACCAACTTAGCGCTCAACTCCCACATCCGCTCGCCTTTTTCATCATCGCGGGCCTGGGGAGAAACCTTCTGCACAAAAGACTTGCCATTTTTTTTCTGGCGGTTCCCCCAACTCCAATAAGCCCCAGATTGCTTGTATTCTGGATCGGCAACCACCATCGCCAGCCTTTCCCCCGCCAACTCCTGCGACACGTAACCCCCCGTGATATTCTTCTGAAACAGCGGGAACAGCTTCTGAAATAGAGGATAGTGATTGCGGAACAGCGGCGTATCCGCCACGCATCCCGGATAAAGCGAAGTGAAAGTAATCCCCGTCGATTCGTGAAAGCGGCGGTGCAATTCCCGCATCGTCAGCACGTTGCAAACTTTGCTATCTTTGTAAGCCTTGACCGGTTCAAACTTCTTGCCGTCAACCATCGAAATCGGGTCTTTGAAACCCGCTTCAAAACCCTCAAACTTGCCCAAATCCGGGCGCGGCGGAATCTTCCCGCCCAGCTCGTCTGGATTGTGAGTCACAGTTCCCAAAATCACGATTCTCGCATCGGAATAATAGGAAGGCTTCATATTTTCCATCATCAGGTTGCACAGCAGGAAATGACCCAGGTGATTGGTAGTCATCGTCAACTCATAACCCTCCGGGCTCCGCAGCGGTTCCTTAATCAAAGGCATATAAATGGCCGCGTTACACACCAAAGCGTCCAGAGGCCTGCCGCTTGCCTTAAATGCCCGAGCAAACTTGCGCACGCTCTCCAAATCGCCTAAGTCAATCTGCATGATGGAGAAACTGCCTTCAGGTATGCTCAACTCTTGGGCGGCATCTCCGGCTTTCCCCACGTCCCGACAGGCCATGACTACGTGCCATCCCTTGTCTGCGAGAGCTTTCGCGCCGTACAAACCGACGCCGGAGGAAGCGCCGGTAATGATAACCGTGGATTTGTGATTTTGTGCCATCTTGTTAAAAACGCTTCCGCTATTGATTATTTTCAGGCTCTCAAAAGCTGAGCTAGCAGCTCGGATGTTTTGAAATGTCCTACGCTTATTAGGATATGAGGAAACGTTCTCGATCTCAACTGCCTTTTGGCCCAAGGGCAAGATCGAGTCATTTTCGCTCTTTTTGCTGGTTGCCCCTCAAACACCGATCGAACATAAGACTTTGATGAAAAAAGTAAATTGGTCGATGGAACAAAATATTTACGATCGTCAAACAGAATTTTTAGCCCAATTGCAGAAACAAGGATACATTTACCAAGAAACCAAATATCTCAATTTTTGCCCAGAAGCAGCTCATCAATATTTCCCCCCTGATGATTGTGTTTTATTCATGGGAACCCTGAATTTGTGTCGGGATATCTTAAGAACTTCGTGGATTCCGGGAGCTTATATGGACGAAAAGAATCTCCGCTGTTCCAGTTACTAGACTTATTTCGGTCAATACTTGTTAAATAATAAATATTTCCTGATTTCTTTGGGCGAATTCCTCAGAAGAAAAACCGAAATTATGGAATATTTCAAATCCGATGGAGATTTGTTTGTTCGACCAGACAGCAATATGAAGTCAATCGATTTGAGATTTGAGATTTTAGATTTTAGATTGAAGCATTGACAAGGCCCAAAAACGGATACCGTGCCACGTACTTAAGTCGTGGAAAGA
>NZ_JAUBTO010000104.1:0-23742 GCF_036702495.1 Microcoleus sp. C2D2
GATGACTAATGACTGATGACTAATGACTGATGACTAATGACTAATGACTGATGACTAATGACTAATGACTGATGACTAATGACTAATGACTGATGACTAATGACTATTGACAATTGACAACCGACTATTGACAATTAACAAATGACAACAGACTCTGGACAAAAAAGAATCGGTATTTTTGACAGCGGCGTGGGCGGTTTGACGGTTTTGACCCAGTTGTACCGACAATTGCCCAACGAATCGATACTTTATTTTGGAGATACGGCGAGGCTGCCTTACGGCACTCGCGCGCCGTCGGAAATTGTGCAGTTTGTGCGCGAAATTATGGTCTGGCTGGTGGAACAGGATGTGAAAATGGTGATTATGGCCTGCAACACCAGTTCTGCTTTGGCGATGGAGATGGTGCAGGCTGAGTTTGATATTCCGGTGTTGGGAGTAATTCTGCCGGGGGCGCAGGCTGCGGTGCAGCAAGGCAAGCGGATCGGAGTCATCGCAACTCCTGCTACGGCTGCTAGCAATGCTTATCGAAATGCGATTTTGGAGATGGACGATTCTTGCCTGGTGTGGCAGGTTAGCTGTCCGGCTTTTGTGCCGCTGGTCGAGCAAAACCGGATTTACGACCCTTACACTTGTGAGGTCGCTCGGGAATATTTGGCTCCTTTGATTCAGCAGCGCATCGATACGCTGATTTACGGCTGCACTCATTATCCGCTGTTGGCTCCTGTGCTGCGCTCGCTTTTGCCCGCTGGGGTGACCTCGATCGATCCTGCGGTGCGGGTGGTCGCTGCTGCTGCCAGAGAGTTGGAGCTTTTGGGGCTGCGGAATGCTGGTACTGCGCTGCCGACTCGTTTTTGCGTGAGCGGCCAGGAGCAGCAGTTTGCCCAGTTGTCGGTGCAGTGGCTCGGTTGTACTCCTGCTGTTGAGAAAATATCCCTGCCGACAGTTGTACGATCGCCCGTATCCCTGCAATCTGCCGAATAAGCCCCAAAATTTTCGGGCTTGAAAAATCGAACAACTCTTACCCCCCAAAACCCCAGGCGCCTAGGGATTTGGGGGGTTAAGTTTTTGCGGCCATTATCTTGCCGAAAGCCGCGGCTCA
Source organism: Microcoleus sp. C2D2 (assembly GCF_036702495.1). Classification (NCBI taxonomy): domain Bacteria; kingdom Bacillati; phylum Cyanobacteriota; class Cyanophyceae; order Oscillatoriales; family Microcoleaceae; genus Microcoleus; species Microcoleus sp. C2D2. The sequence continues at coordinate 1,100 of NZ_JAUBTO010000104.1, forward strand.
CCCGTTTCTCCGAAAAATCCTCGGTGCCGGCGGCGATATCTCCACGCAGAAACCGGGTTTCTGACTCCGCGCGATCGAGTGCTGCCGCGATCGAACCTAGCAATTACACATCAATCTGTAATAAAATGCAACAAAAGCTTTGATGAACAATGCAAATAATGTCCTGTATGTGCTGGAGCTATTCAGCCTTGAACCATGTCAACCTATGTATCGCAAGCAGTTTTACTTGTAGACGGCTATAACATAATTGGACTTTGGCCTCAACTCCGAGAGAAGCGCGATCGCGACGAACTCGAAACAGCTCGCCGCGAGTTAATAGAGGTTTTAGTTAACTACAGCGCTGTTCAAGATTTTGAGGCTCGGCTGGTGTTTGACGCGCACTATCGAGATACTCCCAGCGTTAAAGAAATTATTACTAAAAATTTATCCGTGCACTACACTGACTTCGGTCAGACAGCAGATACTTATATTGAAAAATCTTGTGCTAGTTTGCGCTACGAGTTGCGATCGGTCAAAGGCAAAGGCCGCATGATTGTCGCCACCTCAGACCGAGCGCAACAATTGACCGTAGTCGGCTACGGTGCCGAATGGATGTCCGCCGAACAACTAGCGGCTGACGTAGAAGCCACCGCCCGCCGCAGCGAGCGCCAGCACAAATCCCGCAAACACAATTCCAGTCGCTTTCTCGCCAGTTCCCTCGATCCAGAATCCCAGAAGCGCCTCGCCAAGTTGAGAATGGGGCTGCATTAGCTGCACAAACCCGGCGGCGGTATGACAAAAAAAAAGTTTATCAAAGGCCTTGCCAAATCGAGTAAGTTCAGCTATTGTTAGTAAATGTGGGTAACAAAAACCCCCAATCCTCGGTAGCTCAGTGGCAGAGCGGTCGGCTGTAATGAATGCAAGCCTTTGGCATCAACCAAAAGCCCTAGTGACATAGCAGCTCTATCCGGTAACGGGTACTGAAAAATCGGGTGAATTCAAGGAAACCGCAGCACTTCGGGTGGCGGCAATCTTGAGCCAAGTCTGGCGAAAGGCAGCGGTTGCGATCGCAAGTAGCCGGAAAGGTGCAGAGACTAGAGATGAGGAGCCTAACCAATAAATCTCACAGCGCCCGACATCCGACGACAGATCGCAAACATGATTTGTAGGGATGATGAAATAGTCCGCCCCCTTCGGAAACGTTGGGATAAGTGTAACCGATTGGTCGTAGGTTCAAATCCTACCCGGGGAGTTAGTAAAAGTCTGAAGTTGGAATTTTCCAGCTTCAGATTTTTTGTTTTTATTTTCAGATATGTTTTTCTATAATGTAGATGCAAACACTTTACCTGTATCATGAGCTATCGCGACATCATCACCATAGAGCCGGATAAGCGTGGTGGCAAGCCCTGTATTCGTCGGATGCGGATTACGGTTTACGACGTTCTTGGCTGGCTGGCTTCTGGAATGTCTATGACTGAGATTATTGACGACTTCCCAGAACTGACAGAAACAGACATTAGAGCCTGTCTAGAGTTTGTGGCCGATCGCGATCGTCGTTTAGTTGCTTCGGTGAGTGCCGCTTGAAACTACTATTCGATCAAATCTGAGCCGAAAATTAGTTACTCAGTTGGCTGATATTTTCCCTAACCCTAGTCATGTTCAGTTGCAGGGGCTAGCAGAGAAAACAGATACAGAAATCTGGGATTTTGCTAAGTTGAACGATTTCTGTATTGTGACTCAAGATGGAGACTTTACGGAAAGAAGTCGGCTGTATAGTTCTCCACCGAAAGTAGTGTGGTTAAGATGTGGAAACGCACCCACCAATCAAGTTGAAACTCTGATCCGCTCTGGACAAGAAGCGATTCAAGAGCTTTTAAGTAATTTTAGCATTCACTGCTTAGAGCTTCATTGATTCAAGAGTAGTCCTGCTTACGCTGTAACTATCTCAGGCTTGATATCAGGTGATGCTGGCTCGAAGTGCAACACCATGATTTTCTCTCTTGGCAGTCCGAGAGATTCATAAGTGCGTCCGTTGCGATCGCTAAATTCAACCTCAAACGCTGCACCATCAGCCAACAGTTCAACCACTGTCCCAACTTGTCCGCGCCGCAGGTTGTATTCAGGAAGGTCAACAGTTAAGGCAACAACATCTAGTAATTTGACTGTATTCTTTGCCACTCTTATCACCTCCAGGCACTACAGAGGGTAGCAGGTTGTTAATCTCGGAATCTCTGAATCATGCTCAATAATCCAGTTACTCCGAAGGGTTGGACTTCTATTTTGCCATTGAATCGAGAAATCTAGTATGTAGCGTTGTCCGAACTCATCTCGCCTTCCTAACTGAGCTTCGTAAAGTTTGAATGACTTCAAGCAAAAGCTGGCACAATTCCTCAGCATTGTCAGATCTACTCAAGTTTAGGAATGTATTTTCTCACCGAAATAATTCTTCCTCCAAATTGAGTTTGATCAAAATCTTTAATTGCTTTTTGAACAGCTTCTGAGTCATAGAAGTAGACAAAACCAAACCTATATTCTTTAACAATTCCTGCTTTCGGTTCGGGCAATCCAACTTTTTGAACTTTCCCACATTCTTCAAAACATCTTCTAACTTCATCTTCATTGGTAGAATATGGAAGGTTCTTAACAAAGACGCACAAATTTGACTCTAAGGTACTCATTTTTTTAGGAATTTCAACCTTGAATCTAGGTACGACTGATTTATCAATGCCTTTATTCTTCGCTTCTTTGTTAGCTGATAGATTAGTCCTAAGTTGTTTCAAAATTCCAGCATTACGTAATCCAGTAACTTCGCGATCATACGCATTTCGATCGTCAGTGTTCATTGCTGCGTATATGTCTTGCTGTGATAATTCACTACCATTGATGCCACAAACGACAATTTTCTTCTGAAGTGTTGTCAAATCAAATTGTTTAAAGACGGACAACCATCGTTCTTGCTGATCTGTAAAGACAGACTTATTATTTAGTGTAACCACAAATGAATTTAAGTCGGAACTAAGCTTAGGCTTTTCAAGTTCATTTTCTTCCATTGATTCAAATATGCGTTTCATGCCTTCTCCAAGTTCTCGCATGAACTTATGCTCACGTAAAACTTGTGAAATAAAAGCATTTCTTGATTCGTGCGCCCCCTTCAATTCATTTAAGTCTTTAACAGATATGGTAGAGAGTAAGGAGCCAGGACTTTTTATTTCTATTCTATTATCAAAAATAAAGACATCGATGCCACTTTGAAGACTATAATCTCTATGAGCAATCGCATTGACTAAAGCTTCACGGCACGCCTGTTCAGGATAAATGTATCTTTGCTCAAACCTTGCTCCTGTGCCAAACTCAGTCTTGTAAGCGAGAAAGAATCTAAGCTCTTCCCAAGATTTCAGCAAAAGATCAAAAATATTACCCGTAATTGTTTTCTCTGAAGACACATTATAATTTTCTCCAGACTTGAGTTGGGTTCCAGCTACCTTCAAAATTCTCACCTGCGAACGCGGGTGCCATTTCTGAATATCTTTGGCAAAAAGTAGTAGAGCAGCCATGCGTAATCGTAGACCGCTCATTGAATATTCAGCAATGCCAATTTGTTGAAGATATCTCTCAACACTAAGGCCTCTTAAATAATTACTCGTTAAAGACTTAACAAAAGTAATATCTAAATCGTTTACTGTCGCGCCATCAACAAAGGAGCGATCAAATTCTCGAGATCTTATTTCCTGGCGGTCAAATTGTATTTTTTGAACTGTTTCAGGAACAGTGCTTTTATCTTTACGCCTAACACATCTTCCATCAGGCAATTGAAAAATCTCAGTAGTTCCTTTTAAGACAGAAAAGAAAAGTATTGTTTGCTCTTCAACTTCTAATTTTGTTGCGTAAGTGATCGGCAACTCAGAGTCTTGATGAACGTGAGTTTTGTGCGCTTCTAGCATTAACCTAACTTCTTCTGGGGTATGTGGGACACCACTTACAGTGCCATCATCTTCTACACCAATCAGTAACTCTCCACCATCAGCGTTTGCAAAAGCAACTAAAGCTTCGCCTATGTTTCCACAAATTTTCTTGACTGGTCTTGGCTTTTTATTGCCATCAGGTCCCTCAAGAGCCGACTTAAATTCCCGAAAATGACTTTCACCTAGTGCGATGGTATTAGTGATCCGGTCTCTCAGAAGCAAAGTATCATCTGTCATGGTGCAATTTAACCCATTGTTCAAACTTAATTTTAGATTGATTTTTTATTTTTAATCAATACTCCGGACAGTTTTTTGGGCAGCGACATCCAAACTCATCTGTATATCTTCAACAATATTGCCGCTAGCTAGAGAAACCGATCGAATTATCGACCAGGGAAAAGCCAGGCCGATTCCTGTTAGTAACGATGGGAATCCTAACTGTTTTAATCCGCTGGGACGGACTAAGTTTTTCACGAGAAATGCTAAAGCAGAAATGGAATCTTTCGGAGTAGGATTGGGGGGCTGTTCCATGTCATACACCTGATAATGAAAATATGCTACCAAGCTGATCACTTTCCACTTGCGATCAGAATCATGCTTGTTTATGATCCACATCATATTAAATTGTGTTCTCGATCGCCTAAACCTGCGTTTTCAAGGTCAGGGCGTCCCATTCGTTCTTAGTGACAAGGCTCAAACATCGAGCTAAACCTTGAATTCATAAGGATTTGTCGCTCATGTTTGCCCTCAACCTCACAGAATTTGTTACACTATGGCAATCTACTCGGTCAGGTGCCAGACCGTACATCATTACGTCGCAGCTCAAATCAGAGGTTCTGCTGTCCGCCCATCTAGACGCTCTCAACTTTTAGGTATCCTGCATCTACACAATCTACGAGTAATTAACTATACCTAAAAGTATAAAAAATTAGAGTTCTTACCAAAAATACTTACGTACAGCCGGCTCGCGCCCTTGTCAAAATCAAGCGCGATTATAGCTATCTAACACTTCGTCTGAGAATAAAAGCAATGAATACACTTCCCGGTTACAAAATAACAGAAGTTGTTCAACTTGGTGTAAAGTCCATCATTTATCGCGCAGTCAGGGAATCCGATGGAGCGTCAGTCATCATTAAAACACTCCAGAGCGAGTATCCCACAATAGAACAAATTACCCGCTTGAGACATGAATACAAAATTAGCTTAAATCTCAAAATTAAAGGCATTATCAAACCCTATAGCTTAGAAAAATATACAAACAGTTTCGCTCTGATCTTAGAAGACTGCGGCGGTCAATCTCTCAGCCACTATCTCGCGGGTAAAAGTATGAAACTTCAGAAATTTTTGCCGCTGGCTATTCAAGTGGCTCAAACTCTCGGAGAATTGCATAAAAACCAGATTATTCATAAAGACATAAAACCCTCAAATATTATCATTACACCAGATTTTGACCAACTCAAAATTACCGATTTTAGCATAGCGACCCGCCTATCGAGAGAGGTTCACCAAAATAGCAATACCACTGTGTTAGAAGGCACTCTAGCCTATATATCCCCAGAGCAAACTGGGAGAATGAACCGCGACCTGGACTACCGAACTGACTTATACTCTCTAGGCATCACCTTTTATGAAATGCTGACAGGAGAGTTGCCCTTTAACTCCACCGATCCCTTAGAATTAATTCACAGCCACATTGCAGTGACACCAGTTTCTCCCCATCAGCGAAACAACCAAGTCCCCCAGATTGTTTCAACAATTGTCATGAAACTATTAGCTAAAAACGCAGAAGACCGATATCAAAGCGCCTTTGGAGTAAAAGCCGACCTAGAAAATTGTCTAACTCAGCTTCTAACTACTGGCAAAATAGAAAATTTCATTCCGGGAACCCTTGATAAATCAGGTCAATTTTTGATTCCCCAAAAACTCTACGGTCGCACACAAGAAGTCGCTCATTTGATGGCATCATTCGAGCGAGTCAGCTTTGGGAAAACAGAGATGGTGTTGGTAAGCGGTTACTCAGGCATCGGTAAAACCTCAGTTGTCAATGAAATCCACAAACCAATTGTCAGGCAGCGGGGTTATTTTATTGCTGGCAAGTTTGACCAATTTAAGCGGGATATTCCTTATGCTGCAATAACTCAAGCCTTTGAATCATTAATGCAGCAGTTATTAACAAAAAGCTCAGAAGAGTTGGCAATTTGGAACGAAAAGCTCTTGTCGCGGCTAGGTCAAAACAGTCAAATTATTATTGATGTTGTCCCTTCTCTCGGACTAATAATTGGTTCGCAGCCTGCTGTTCCACAATTGGAACCGACCGAATCTCAAAATCGCTTTAATCGATTTTTTAAAGAATTCTTAAATGTGTTTGCCCAAGCCGAACACCCCCTAGTTCTATTTATAGATGATTTGCAGTGGGCAGATTTAGCTTCCTTAAAATTGATTCAGGAACTGGTTACCGACTTGGATACCAGATATTTTTTAGTGATAGGAGCCTATCGAAATAACCAAGTCAATGCGAATCATCCCTTGGTTCAAACTGTAGAAAAAATTCAACAGACGGGTGCTGCGGTGCATAACATTATCCTCCCCTGTTTAGAATTGAGTAGCGTCATGCAGCTAGTGCGCGATACTTTGGGTAATGAAACCAAAAATTTCAATTCCCTGGCAGAATTGGTTTTTAATAAGAGTGGCGGAAATCCATTTTTTCTAACTCAACTTCTCTCCACTATTCACTCAGAAAAACTGTTATCTTTTGATTTTTCTGTGGGTTCGTGGCAGTGGGACATCACGAAAATTGAAGCTGCTGGCATTGCAGATTTCAGTGTCGTTGAATTAGTTGCTCGGAATCTTCAACAACTACCGGATCAGACGCAGCAAGTATTAAAATTAGCTGCTTGTATGGGCAACCATTTTAATTTAGACAATTTGGCAATTGTTACGGAAAAAACAGGCTCAGAAACAGCGATTGATTTATGGGATGCGCTTCAAGCGGGTTTAATTCTGCCAATGAGCGATGCTTACAAAATCCCCCTGGTTGAGGAAATCGACTCCGGGCAGCCAGAGTATGGGGATGGAGTTGCGAGTCGCCCTCAATACGCAATATCTTACAGGTTTTTGCACGATCGCGTCCAGCAAGCCGCCTATTCTCTCATCCCTGACTCCCAGAAAAAACAAACACACTTAAAAATCGGCTTCCTGCTGCTGAATTCAACTCCGGCATCGGAAATAGCAGAAAATATCTTTGATATTGTCAACCAACTCAATATAGGGGTGGAATTCATCACAAATCAAGAAAAGCGAAATGAACTAGCTAGCTATAATCTTATAGCTGGTAAGAAAGCTAAGAGTTCTGCCGCCTATGAAGCAGCGCTCAAATATTTTAATGTAGGTCTAGAACTTCTACCCGATGTAGCTTGGGAGACTCACTATGATTTAATCCTGGAACTCCATACCGAAGCGCTGGAATTGTCCTATATAAATACCGAGTTTGAGCGAGCGTTACAGCTATCAGAGGTTATTATAGCCCGCGCCAAAACTTTGCTCGAAAAAGTTAAGGTTTATGACCTAAAAGTTATTTTTTACTTTAATCAAAATCAATGCCAAGCTTCCATAGATATAGGTCTAGAAGCTTTGAAACTGCTGGGAGTCGATGTTCCTAAAAAACCCAATAAATTAAATTTTTTCATGTGGCTAATACGGACAAAATTAGCTGTGGGAAACAAACGGATTGAGGATTTAGCTGAGTTGCCACCAATGACTGATGCTAATAAAATTGCGGCTCTACGGATTTTAACGAATATGGGTCCGGCTGCTTTTGTAGTAGCGCCCGATATGTTCCCACTGCTCGTATTTAAAATGGTTACTCTGTCTCTTAAATACGGGAATGCGCCGCTGTCTAGTGTCGGGTATGCACACTATGCTACGATCCACTGTGCAGTGTTAGGAGATATGGATTCTGGATACCGATACGGTCAAATAGCTCAGGCACTTTTAGAGAGATTTCAGACAAACTTGTATAACTCTCTAATCTCACTAATTTTTAATGCTTTTATCGGTCACTGGTCTGAGCCGGTCAGGGAAAGTCTTATCGGTTTCCTTGAGGGTATTCAGAGCGGACTAGAAACGGGAGATGTCAACAATGCTTGTTATTGTGCTAGTGTTTATAGCAATTATATATTTTTGAGTGGCGAACCTCTGGAGTCTGTGGAGACTAAGCAGAGTCAATATATTCAAATGTTGGTGAATTATAAGAGTGAATTTATGATGGAGAAAGCCAAAGTGGGGGCGCAATTTGTCTTAAATTTACGAGGTAAAACAGACAATCCTTGCCTATTAAGGGGCGAAAAGTTTAATGAAGAAACTATGCTGCCAGCATTAAGGGAGGGTAAAAATAATCTGGTAATATTTGTAGTATATTTGTGTAAATCATGGCTAAATTATCTATTTAAAGATTATGCTAAATCGGCTGAAGATGCCAGGACAGCCTCAAATTACTCTGAGGCTGCAATGGGCCTGATGTATGTTCCCATCCACAATTTTTACTATTCCCTCGCGCTATTAGCTTTGTATCCTGCAGCTTCAGGAAGTGAACAGAAAAAATATTTGAAAAAAGTTGCTTCGCTTCAAAAAAAAATGAAGCATTGGGGTTTGAGATCTCCGGGAAATTATCAGCACAAATATGACTTAGTAGAGGCCGAGAAAGCGCGAGTATTGGGACAATATGAAAAAGCTGCTCTGTATTACGATCGAGCGGTGACAGGAGCCTCGAAGAATGAATACATCCACGAAGAAGCGCTAGCAAATGAACGGGCGGCAGAATTTTATCTGGCTTGCGGTCGAAACAAAGTGGCTCAGAGTTATCTGATAGATGCTTACTACGGCTATATTCACTGGGGAGCAACCGCCAAGGTCAAACATTTGGAGTTAGAGTATCCGATGGCTTTACCCCCTGCCTCGGCGGCAAAATATGGTGGCGATCCAACTATTACTAGCACTAATTATACCACGATCGGCAGTCACAGCAATTTATTAGATTTGACAACTGTTGTGAAAGCGTCTCAAGCGTTAGCTAGCGAAATTGTGCTGGATAAGTTGTTAGAAAAGTTAATGAAAATGGTGATTGAGAATGCAGGGGCGCAAAAAGGTTTCCTCCTGATGCCCAAGGAAGGAAAATTGCTGATTAAAGCAGCGGCCTCGGTGGAATCTTGGGATGTTGCTGTTGAGCAATGCCCGAGAGTATCTCCTGCAGAGGTTTTGCCAATAACGGTGATTAATTATGTTGAAAAAACGCACTCAGATGTAGTTTTAAGTCAGGCTGCTAGGCAAGGTCTATTTACAGATGACCCATATATTAAAAGGCAGCAAGTGAAATCGGCGCTTTGTACTCCTATTCTGAATCAAAGCAAACTCCTAGGCATCCTTTATCTGGAAAACAATTTAACTACTGAAGCGTTTTCTCCCACTAGGTTGGAGGTTTTGAAAATCCTTTCTTCCCAAGCGGCTATCTCTCTAGAAAATGCGGTACTTGTGGCTAATTTGTCGGAGGCTAAGGAACAGTTGGAGGATTATTCGCGGACGCTGGAGGTGAGAGTTGAAGAGCGCACGCAGGAATTAAAGATTAAAGAAGCTAAGCTGCAAGAAGCTCAAAAACTGGCGCAGCTCGGCAACTGGGAATTTGATTTGGAGGGGTATAAATTAACTTGGTCTGAGGAAGTATTCCGAATTTTTGGTCTTGACCCTAAACTACCAGAACCCACTATTTTAGAACACAGGAAGCAAATTCATCCAGATGACCTACAGTTGTGGTTAGAGCGAGTAGAGGAGATGAGTCAGTTAGGAAATCCTCGCGAGTATGAGATGAGAATTTTGCGCCCTGATGGAGCTGTCAGATATATTTATGTTAAGGCGCAAGCTATTTTTGATGGCGGTAAGGTGATTAAGTTATTTGGGACGATACAGGACATTACGGATCGCAAGTTAGCGGAGGATGCTTTGCGACAGTCGGAGAGGCAATTGAGAGAAAAAGCGACACAATTGGAAGTTACTGTGTCCGAATTACGCTCGACGCAGACTCAACTAATTCAAACTGAAAAAATGTCTTCTTTGGGGCTGTTGGTGGCGGGGGTTGCACACGAAATTAATAATCCGATTAATTTCATCTATGGCAATGTCATGCACGCTAGCGAATATAGCTCGGATTTGCTGGGATTGATTAAACTTTACCAGGATTCTTACCCGGAGGCTACTCCTGAGATTGTTGCTACAACAGAAGATATTGAACTCGCTTTTATTCAAGAAGATTTACCGAAAATCCTGCACTCTATGCAGGTTGGGGTCGATCGCGTTCGCAATATTGTGCTGTCGCTGCGGAATTTCTCACGGCTTGATGAAGCCGAGATGAAACCAGTGGATATTCACTCCGGGATTGATTCGACTCTGCTAATTTTGCAGCACAGGTTGAAAAAGGATCCACTCGGACATGGCATTGAAGTAGTTAAAGAGTACGGTGAACTGCCGAAGGTAAATTGTTATGCTTCTGGGTTAAATCAGGTGTTTATGAATATTTTGAGCAATGCGATCGATGCAGTAGAGTTAAGAGTGGGGCTGGAGGAGATAACTGCTAGACTCGAAAATCCTTTATCTTACAGATTTGAGCGAAAGATTGTGATTCGGACTGAGGTATGCAACAAAAACTGGGTGAGAATTTCTATTGCTAACAGCGGCGCCGGTATGACTGAGGAAGTGCGATCGAGGGTATTTGACCCTTTCTTTACTACAAAAGCTGTGGGTAAAGGAACGGGTTTGGGGTTGAGTATCAGTTATCAGATTGTAGTTGAGAAACACGGCGGGAAGCTGATGTGCATTTCGGCACCGGGCCAAGGGGCGGAGTTTGTGATAGAAATTCCGGTGCATCGGTGAACTTTTTTTAACTTTTTATATCGATTCCGGTTGCACCGGAATGATGGGAGTGGGGAGTGGGGAGTCGGGAGTCGGGGAATGTGGAATTATTGACCTTGACTTTATCATTCCCATGCAACCGGAAACGATATTATATAAAAGTTTTTAACTGCAGATGAACGCAGATGAACGCAGAGAAAATTCTATCTGCGTTCATCTGTGTTTATCTGCTGATATCTGCGGTTAAACAATCTCAATCTAAATATTAAACATCGCGTTCTGTCCGCACCCATTTGGTTTGCCGCTTCAAGATAAAACCCAGATACAAAGGGATTTTCCAAAGGATGTAAAAAGGTATAGATAAAAGAGTTGAGCCCGAAATATCGGCACGCCCGAATTTGGACCAAGCGCCGATAATTGAAACTAAAATCAGCAGTCCTTGTACTGCTAAAAAGACGGCGGGAATCGGGGATGTTCCAAAGGTTGCTGCTAGTAGGGAGGCGGCAAAAGCAGCTACCCAGATAGCGACTAAAAGCGATAGCGGAGGGACTGACAAGTCGAGGGCGATCGCCAATAAGTCAAAACGTTTTTGCTGGACAGAAGCTGTAGCCAGCCGCGGAGTTTGAGTTAGCAAGGTCTGCAAGTGACCGTGTTCCCATCTAGTTCTTTGACTTTTAGCTGCTTGCTGCTGCTGCGGCAAACACCCTGTGACTTTGGCTTCGGGGCAGAATACGGTTGGATGTCCGGCGATCGCCAAATCCAAACTCATTTGCATATCTTCAACAATATTGCTGCTGGCTAGAGAAACCGATCGAATTATCGACCAGGGAAAAGCCATGCCAGTTCCTGTTAGTAATGATGGGAATCCTAACTGTTTTAATCCGCTGGGACGGACTAAGTTTTTCACGAGAAATGCTAAAGCAGAAATGGAATCTTTCGGAGTAGGATTGGGCGGCTGTTCCATGAGATAAGTTGCTTGCACTGGTCGTTGGGAAGCAAGTGCAGCACGGGCTAATTTTTCTATAGAGTCTGGCTGACAAATGCAGTCTGCGTCAACCATGATGACTACTTCTGGGGGATCTGATTCGAGCGACTGCAAGCCGAAATCCAGTGCGTATCCTTTGCCCTTGCGTTGTGTGTCTTGGCGCTCGATCGCACTTGCACCGCAGTTGCGGGCGATTTCTGCCGTGGCGTCCGTGCAGTTGTCAGCAACCACTAACAGGCGGTCTTGAGGTGTTAGCTGCGGCAATATGGTGGAGATGGTGGCGGCAATTCCTGCTGCTTCGTTGTAGGCGGGAATTAAAACTGCTACTTTGGGGCGGGGCGCTTTAGTTTCCGCTGTGGGGCGGAAGCCGGACAAGAAAGCTGCACTGCATTCTAGAAATAGAACTGTAATGGGAATTAGAAGGATCAGGGCGATCGCCAATAGCACAACATCAATCAATAGGAACAGTAGCTGATTAATTTCCACAATTCTCGTACCTTAATTTAATTTAATTTGTTGCGTTCATTGAGTTCATTTATTTAATCTAATTGCACCTTTGTTAACTCAGTGCGCAACGCTATCTAAAGTATCATCATATAGCCTTTCTCAGTAACATGAGGTGCTCTCGCGGCCTCCGTGGGCATAGGGCATAGGGCATAGGCCTCCGTGGGCATAGGCATCGGACTCGCCCCCATACCTCACCACGCTTGAGAACCGCTATATCATGCCCGGAAAAAATAACCGTTATAACGTTTGTAGTGATGGCTTAAGTTCTCATAAAACTACTAGGACTGCCGTCCTTACTACAAATTAATTTGATGGCGGTTGTGCTATCGCAAATAATATCATATTATGTCGATTCTGACAAGGTTAAGTAAATCCATTTAATTAAACCTCAAACAGACCCAGAATTGAGAAACCCGGTTTCTCAATTCTGTTTTTAAGATGACTTACGCAAAAAATGGTTTAACCCGGTACTTATACCGATAAGGTGCGCACGGAGCACCCTGCATAATTAGGTTCTGGGTCCAGCGCTGCTCAATCAACTAACAACTTGGTCGATGTGCCGGCTCATTCACCCCCTGTGGGTTGCCAGTCAGGAAGCAATCTCCTTTCCTCAAAACTATGTTCAAGCTGCGCTGCATCGCCTACAGCAACAGGTTGAGATTGTTTGGGGTTCAAATGTGCGGGGGGTACAACTTCTCTGAGATATCTCGACATCGATCGCAAATATCCGATTTCTGCTTGAATACAATCCAGGGTAGAAAGACTCTCAACTAAGTCATCCAATTCATCAGCAGTAACTCCAGCACTGTTCAATACTTCTTGGTTAAGCCTCCCGTAAATTCCTTGCAGGAGGAGTTCGATAATCTCGCTGTAGTCAGCGATTTCCGTTCCGTAACCTTGCAATTTCTTCGGATTGAGCCCCCACCGCAAAATCTTCAACAAGTCTTGGGGGGAACTCCACGCAAAAGAGGAAGCAATCACTTCTTTTTCCGCTGGGACAAGAGCGTGCTTGATTTGCACTTCCGGGAAATCTGGATCGATGATTAAGCTTTCCAGGTTCGACACTTGTTTATCTAACACGCGCAAAGAAAAAGGAGCTAATTCTACACTCACCATGTCGCCAGCATCGTTAACACTTCTAAAAGGAGCTTCCAAAACATTAATTAGGAGGTGAATGTCTGTAGGTTTTTTCCAGTCAAACTGTCCCAGGAAAAACGGTTCTTCGTATCCCGGCAAAAGTCCTTGAAAATAAATCGGCAAATTTTTGCCTGATTCTTGAATTTTATAAACAGCTACTTCCAAGGTTTCTGTCGGCCACCCGAGATTACTCACGGCGACAAATTTCAGTTTTCCGGGAACGGACACAACCAGCGAATTCAGCAATAAATGTACGGCTTCGACCCGATTTTGAGCGGTTACGTAGCGGTGGGGAGCGTGAACGTTGACAGTTTTACCTTGCTGTACTTTTTTGGACATTTGCTCGCAGAACAAGCTATTTTCCAACAGATGAGTAAAGCGAACCATCCCGTAAGTGACATCTCCTTCTTGAGCTGCTTTGGCAAATTGCCATTCGGCAAACTTTTTGGAGGCGGCGTAAACTTCTGTTGTAAAATATCGAGATGCTTTGCCTGTGGAAGAGAAGATGCAGTTTTCTACGCCGTATTCTTCGCACAGTTGGATGATGTGTTTACATCCTAACAGGCTGGTTGTAACTGTGTCTCGGATTTTGATTTCAGCTAGTCCGGGTTGGCGTTGGGCTGCTAGGTGAAAAACAATTTCTGGTTTTTCTACCTCAAATATGTGTTTCAGCGCCTCGAAGTTGCGAATGTCGGCTGCATAGAAAGTTACTGCACCTTCTCTGGTAAAAAGCGGCAGATTTTCTTCGGGGTTGTGAGCTCGGGCGTTGTCTGCAGAAATGATTTTAGTTGCGCCTAAATCGAGGAGTTTTTTGATTGAGAAACTGCCGACACATCCTTCTCCACCGGTGATGAGGATGGTTTTTCCTTTGATTTTGCTGCTGCAGGCAGATGCGTATAGGTGAATTGTGCGATCGCGCACGTCGCTAAATGGTTCGCTTTCTAATTGTCCGTCGGCTTGATAGGCCCAGATTAGCTGTGCGGTGAGAGTTTGTAAGGCCGCTAGGATTTCAGGATCTTGCGGTTCCGGGGAACCCGGGGGAACTAGCTGCTGGATGCGATCGATTATTTCTGCTTTGCTGGCATCTTCAAACACTTCTGAGGATTTAAATGCACTCTTCACTTTTTGGACTCCTTTAAATTCTCTAAAACCGTTGCTGAGCGGCGAGTTGTTAAACAGATTTTCGAGGAACAGAAGCTGTAAAAGTCTGCTGGGTTTTAGGATTGTTTAGACTGAAAGCCACTTAATGGGAAAGACAGGCGATCGGCTCTGCTACTAATTGCTTGTTGTATTAAGCCTACTTGTACTTTTATGATTAAGCGCTTTTTTTACCTGCTTACTTTTGCGACCGGCAAAGGCGGAACGTTCTCTGTCCTAAATTGGTCACTCTAACTATAAACTTAAGTTGCTGACTGTAGGCCATACTCAGAACATATCTTTACTATTGCCTTGTAATTACCTGTGAGTTTTCACGCTCTTTTAAGGTTAATGTAAAGTAGCGCCGCCGTTTTAAAAACTTAACAATATACTTGACATTTATTAGATTATTTTACCAGATTAATCTGTATTATTTGATACTAACTCCCTTTAATTTTCTAGTAAAAATACGCCGAACAGCGTCCAATATTTCGGTCTGCTGAAAAGATTGCTAATTGATGGGTGGGGTAGTGCTGTGGCTACCCCTGTATGTGAGCTGCTAACGGGCGCGAACGGTGCGTTCTTTTTTGCTGCCTTCAAAGTCGCGAGCCGACGACGAAGCATCGTAGCCTCCGGTACGCAAGCGACGGTCTAAATCGCTGGCTTCGGGAGAAGTTTTTGCCGCTTCTTCGAGAGCCACTCTGCCTTCAAGCACCAGTTTGTAAAGACCCTGGTTGATAATCTGCATTCCTTCGTAGGTGTCAGTTTCCATTAACCGGAAAGCTTCATCATCAGCACCTTTCATCAAGTAATCGTGCATGGCAGGTGTATTCACCAAAATATCGTGTACTGCTACCCGACGGTTGTCAACTGTTGGGAGCAAAAGTTGGGCAACTACAGCTACTAAAGTATCGCAAATTTGAATCCGCATCGCCTGTTGTTCCTCGGGCGGGTAGAGGTTCAACAATCGGTTAATAGCGTTAATGGCGCTGCGAGTGTGGAGAGTTCCCAATACTAAGTGACCGGTTTGAGCTGCTTGCAACGCTGTATTGATGGTAACGCGATCGCGCATTTCCCCGATCAAAATTACATCTGGATCTTCCCGCAAAACTGCCCGCAAAGCCTGCTGGAACTCGTGGGTATGCAAGCCGACTTCCCGCTGGCTGACCAAGCATTTTTTAGAAGGGTGAATGAATTCGATCGGGTCTTCAATTGTAACTACGTGCTTTTGCTCCATCTGATTGAGGTGGTCGATCATCGCAGCTACTGTTGTTGATTTTCCCGAACCGGTAGGCCCGGTAACCAATATTAATCCCTGCGATCGCAAAATGATATTTTTGAGAACTTCTGGCAACTTCAAGGAATCGATAGTAGGTATTTCCAAACTGATCAACCGCAATACTAGGGCACCGCCGCTGAGGGACTCAAAACAGTTTAGCCGACACCGCACGAAGCCGGGGTAAAAAATTGCTGAATCTAATTCCTTGTTAGTTGCAAACTGTTTTCGCTGTTCGGGGGTGAGAATTTCGGCTAGGTAATGTTCAAAAATTTCTGGCGTTACTTTGGGGTGGTTAGTTGCTACTTGCATCGCGCCCCGAATCCGAAATCGAGGTACTTGGCCGACTCGAATGTGAATGTCGGAAGCTCCTGCGCTATGGGCATCTCTGACCATTTGTTGGATCGTGCTGACGGGTGTCTCGACAGGCCGGTGTTGGGCAGCGGGGGGCGCACTCGGCGCGGGCGCACTCGGCGCGGGTGTTGCAGCCAAGGGCGGGGGCGGGGGCGGCGAGCGGCGGGCTTGAGCGTCTGGTCGAAGCGGTGTAGGATTGTTTGATGGGTTCATTTTTTTGTCTCCAGTCAGTCTATTTTAGATTTTAGATTTTAGATTTTAGATTTACTCCACAGATTAATCTGGGAGCAGGAACTAGAGTCTAAAATTTGGGTATCGACCCTGACTGAGTGTCGGGGGCTTGTATCCGTTTTTGGGTGGGGTCAATGTAGATTTATTGCGAAAAAATGCCCGATTTCTAATCTAATCTCTCTCCGCTAATTCGGTGCTAAATGCTGAGAATATTTTACAATTAGACTTGATAGGGCGATCGAGTAATTAACAATTTCAACTCCTATGAACATCGGTCACAAAATTGCCGACTGGCTCGAAAATCGCGCTGTCGCCCCCGCCTACGCGGGTTGGCTGCTCTCGGGGATGACGGTTTTCTTTTTTGGGTCTGCGACTAATACCATGTCTGGGTGGCTGTACGCGCTCAGCGGTGGGAGTTTGGCGCTGTTGGGAGTAGCGGCGGTTTTGCCGGGAAAATCGCTCCGTTCCTTGGAAGTCCGTCGCCGGACGATCGAACCGGTGAGTGCGGGCGATCGAATCACCGTCGAACTTGAAATCGAAAATCGCGCCCGCGAACCAAAGACTTTGTTGCAAGTGGTAGACATCTTGCCGTTTGTATTGGGACAAGCGATCGTCCGCCCGATCGAAGTCATAGGCCCTAACAGTATATACAGGGATACATACTATCTAGAAGTCCGGCAGCGCGGCGTCTATCGGTGGCAAGAGGTAAACTTGAGGACGGCGGCGCCTTTAGGGTTGTTTTGGTGCCGGCGCAGCCGCCGAGTCAAAGCTGTGGCGGTTGTCTATCCACAGGTTTTGCCGTTGAGCACTTGCCCGATTATCGATCGCATCGGTCAAGAAGACAGCCCGCAATTTTACAATCGCAGCCGATCGCAAACTGCTACCGAAGGCCTCACCCGCAACCTGAGACCTTACCGCCACGGAGACCCCACTCGCCTGATTCACTGGCGCACCAGCGCCCGCTACGGAGAACTGCGGGTGAGAGAGTTAGAAGTTGCAGCCGGCGGTCAAGAAATTATTATTGCTCTCGACAGCGCTGCGGCGTGGCAGCCAGAAGAATTTGAACGAGCCGTGACAGTAGCTGCGTCTCTTTACTTCTATGCTAGCAAGCGCCTGTTAAACGTCAAACTTTGGACTGCCGGGACTGGACTCGTCTCGGGAAACCGGGTAGTTTTGGAAACTTTAGCGGCGGTTAATGCTGGGGAAGATGCGGTTGAGAATCGGCCGAAACTGCCGATAATTTGGCTTACTCAAAACTCTGCAACTTTAAGCACTCTTTCCCTAGGCAGCCGCTGGGTACTCTGGCCGTTGGCAACTGCTGAAACAGGCGAGAAAATGTTAGTCAAACATGAGTTACCCGGTTTAGAAATTCGCTCCGGCAGACCCTTAGAACTCCAGTTACAAGATCCTCTGGAAAGAGCGGTTAGTTATTAAGATTGACTTGATCTTGTTTTAGGTATCATATCATGCTGTAAAATACCCGCTATAGGTTTGTACTGAGGAATGCAAGTCCGAGGGAGCTTTGTGAGGACATGCATTCCTCATTACAAACACTTTTATTGTAGTCGTTCCAGTGGAAACGATACCACAAGCTGTTCCCCATTTAAATCACATATTTGGGGCGCGTACTCTTAGCCCGGCCACAATATTTTAATTGTAGAGAGATATAGCAACCGCTTTCGTCGGTTAGGACATAGATGGGAAGTGGTTCAATGTGCTAATTCAATGACCCTATAGCAATCCTTGCAGGAGTCATAAATTTTTTACCCCACCCCAGCCCTCCCCGAAGCCGCGGTCCGGGAGTAAGAAATTCACAAATGATTTAGGATTGCTATAGTTCCCTGCTGGTAGCAACGAATATTTATCAGTCGGCTACAAATTAGCCCAGAAATAATTTATTAATCTAAAATCTCAAAAAACATGATAAACTACAGGAGTGTAATCGATCGACTTGAGGGTCTTACAGGGCCTGACAATTGCTTGGCAAGTTAAGATCGGCTTAGATTACTCTGACTCCGGTCACAAACATCATATCTCATTCACCAAACAGGAGAAAAAATGAGTTTCTGGGAGAAATTAAAGCAGAACGTATCACAAATGAATGATTCTCTGCAAACCAATATTTCCAAGTTTAAAAATAATGATTTTGCTGATGCCTCAATGGCAATATGTGCATTGATTGCTGCTGCTGATGGCACTATCAATACCGCTGAAAGACAAAAAACGGCGGCTCTAATAATTTCAAATGAAACACTCAAAATTTTTCCGGCGTCGGAGTTGAAGCAAAAATTTGATTTTTATTGTGAGAAGCTATCACAAGACTTCGATTTTGGTAGAATTGAGGCTATCCAAGCCATAGCAAAACTTAATAAAAAACTAGACCAAGGTCGTGCAGTCATCCAAATTGGCATTATTATTGGTGGTGCCGATGGTGATTTTGACAAAGATGAAAAGAAGGTTGTCAAAGAAGCTTGCCATGCTGTGGGCATTAATCCTGGGGAATTCGATCTCTAAATTCAGCTATTTTATGGTTCTAGCCAATCAATTATTCAAGGCTTTATATCTGCGAATAGCATTGTTCATTGAGTTTATTTGCTCTGCATGAAATGAGGGAGGCATTAAGCTATGAACAGTATGAACGAGTCCATTGTGCATGACATCGGTCGGAAGTGCAGAATGATCGAGTCCTAGTGTATGTCCTATTTCATGGGCAATGGTATTTGCAATTAAGTTAGATAGTTGATTGAGACTAAGGCTGGCATTGTAAGAAGCATAGAATACTTGATCGATCCGAATAATCGCCCGGTCTGTAACCATTCCCGACTTGAAGCTAGCCACGCCGAGATAGTCAACCGGCTGGCTGTCCACAAATATATAAACATGGGTAAAATCTTCGCCCCACTCTTTGGGATCGGGGGGATCGGAGGTCAAAAATACCTTGATGCTTCTAAATGCGCCGTAGAGTTTGGAGAAAGCGTCCATCAGTAGGGAAAAGATCGCTTCTTTATTTTCGGGTGCGACATCCATTCCTGATACATCTACCCAAATACAACGGCGAAAATCGCTATCATTATCAATTAGAACTTTTCCACAGGAAGGGCAAAACTCCCACTGAGGCTGGATACGGGAACGACAGCCGTGACAGCGGAGTTTGGGGGTTCTAGTCAGGTTTAGCCGTTGAGAGAGGGGGAGTTTTAGCTTGCGATTGTGTTTGGTGAAGTCTAGGCGATCGTACAGAGACATTGACTGATTGTAGGAATTTTTTATCGTAAAATAAGGTATTTTTCATCAATTATTTGGCCTGCCGCGTTTAACATAAATACAGAAGCATCAACATCGTAGCTATGTCCAACCAGATTCACCTCGCTACTTGCGCCATCGCTACCTGCTTTAAATTTGGAGCTGCTTTAGAAACGTTTAACCTTTCACCATTGCTTAATTGAATTCCCATTCTAGCTGTTTCCCTTTAATGTAAGTTCGGCTGATTTGTTTAGGAATTTTAACAAAAAAAGGTCTTCATCATTGTAGCCCCCTTCGGATTCCAGCAAGTAGGGAGCATCTAGGTATTGAGTGAGTGGTTAAGCATAGGTTTTCACAAGTTCTTCTAATCCATTAACCTTAACACCGTTACCGAGGGCTGCCATTTTCCACTCATCATTATGCTTGTAGATTTCTGCCATGAGCATCCCCGTCATGCCTTTGTATTCAGAACCTGATAGGTTGTATTTTGCAAGTTCTTGATTATTAGACTGATTAACCAAACGCACAAACGCATTTTTAACTTGTCCGAAGTCTTGCTTGCGTGCAATGCAATCGTAAATGTTAACTGTAAAAACCAGTTTTACAATTTGCGGGGGAATCCGAGATAAATCGACAACAATTTGCTCATCATCCCCCTCTCCGGCCCCTGTGAGATTATCACCTAGATGCGTAATAGCTCCTGAACGGTGGGAGAGATTGCCATAATAAACGACATTGGCCCTATCATTCAGTTTGGCATTTTGATCTAAACAAATCACTGAGGCATCCAGGTCGTAATCTGGAGCACTGCTAAAAGCCCCAAACAAACCCCCACCTGAGCGTTTCGCCACATCCCAGCCTAATCCGCAGATCAGTTTTGTTAGCCCTGGCGCTTCTTTGGAAAGCGAGATGCGCTGTCCTTTTTGTAGGTTAATTCCCATGTGTTTTACCTTTTAGCTATAGCGATCGAGTAATGCTTGTAAACCACCTTGATAACCTGATCCCACTGCATTGAGACGCCACTCGCCGTCTTTCCGGTAGAGTTCAGCCATGATCAGTGCTGTCTCTATGGAATAATCTTCTACAAGGTCATAGCGAACAGCTTCCTGTTGTGTTTGGGCATTAACGAGCCGCACGAAGGCATTTTGCACCTGACCAAAATTTTGATGGCGTTGCTGTGCTTCATGGATGGTTACAGTTACAAGAATTTTTTGGACATCATTAGGCACTTTTTTGAGGTTGATTTTGATAATTTCATCATCCCCCTCGCCGGCCCCCGTGAGATTATCTCCCATGTGCTGCACTGATTTGTCGGGATCTGGACTTGTGAGATTGTTATAAAAAATGAAGTGGTTGTCAGAAATTAATTTTTCGTTAGCACCTAAGAGGAACAAGGATGAGTCTAGGTCAAAGTCAGAACCCGTGTCTGTAGCTTTAACGTCCCATCCCAGTCCTATGAATACTTCTGAGAGACCGGGTGAAATTTTCTCAAGCGATACCCGTTGTCCTTTGGTCAGAGATACAGCCATGATTCAATCTTCCTCTTTATTAGAAGTGGTTGTGGAGGGAGGCGCGGACTTGAAAACTTTTTTAAGTTTTTGCTGGAAATAGTTGTAGAGTTTTAAATCTTAAATAATAAGAATATTAGCTAACTGTGCAGATGTCAATAGGAATTACAACTCTTAATTATTTTTTGGGTCTGAGTACAAAGCAATTATGCCCGGCATCGCACAGTTGTGTAATCTCAGCTTGAGTTATTGTGCTTGTGTATTTTGACAAACTCTCGGAACTTTGCTGTGTTTTGTGATGCAAGTGACCATTACCAGGCAGTTTCCACAAGGCTCTCCGCTTGGAAGTCTCCTGTGTTGCAATAACATCGACTTGTGGCGTCGATGGTGTTGCGACGGATTCCCAACTCTTGAGCGGCTTCGATTTTCTTCATGCCATTTAACTCGATCGCTGGGATGACCTGATGAAGGAGGTATAAATGTACGGTTTGGCCCCCAAAGTCGGCGCGACCGATCGGCAAAACTGGCGACTAATTGTAGTCTATTTTCTAAACGACGAAAGCGGTTGCTATAGTTTAATTTAAATGCCGATCGGCTCGAATTGAACTCTTTGCCTGACAATAAAAGCTCAATCCCTATCACTCTGTAGTGTCGGGGAGAGTTTCGACTACATACTCCGGTACATATTCGGGTCGATTCTCGGGCCGATTCTGGGGCAAATTCTCGGGCAAATTCCTCGGTGGATGTTCGGCCCGGACTCGCCGGATCGGGAGATTTGCAATCAGTGCTGTGGCCCGCTGGTCGCTCTCCAGCGAGAACTCAGACCCGGTGGTATCGATTTCCACGTAGCGAGATACCACCTCTAGAATTTCTCGGCGCATCGACTCAACCATTTCTGGGCTGAGTTCTGAGCGATCGTGGGCTAGAACCAGTTTGAGGCGACGTTTTACCTCGTCGCGGCTGTTGTCAGGGGTGCGCGGGAACAGTCGTTCGAGAAGTGTATGTATCATGGGTCGGGCGGGTTTGTCAAGGGTTAGGCATAGAACAGGTCATACGATTTTCGATTTTCGATTTTCGATTTTCGATTGAGGAATTACTTATTCCCTAAGGGTTTAGAGTTGACATACAGTTTCATTTTTTTGGGGAAGTGGTATCACAGGAGGAAAATCTCGGCTAGTTTCTGTGATGCAGTCCCTTTCGATTTTCGATTTTCGATTTTCGATTTTCGATTTTCGATTTTCGATTGGGGAATTACTTATTCCCTAAGGGTTTGGAGTTGACATACAGTTTCATTTTTTTGGGGAAGTGGTATCAGGGGAGGAAAATCTCGGCTAGTTTCTGTGATGCAGTCCCTTTCGATTTTCGATTTTCGATTTTCGATTTTCGATTGGGGAATTACTTATTCCCTAAGGGTTTGGAGTTGACATACA
>NZ_JAUBTO010000104.1:23842-29730 GCF_036702495.1 Microcoleus sp. C2D2
GTTTCATTTTTTTGGGGAAGTGGTATCAGGGGAGGAAAATCTCGGCTAGTTTCTGTGATGCAGTCCCTGCTGTTGAAGACCGATCGCCAATAAGCACATCACATAATTTTAGTGTTTAAGAACTTGCGGAGGCGAGTGAAGAAGTTTTCCCGACGGGGATTGAGATCTAGAAATTCAACTTTTTCGCCTTCTAAGCGGCGGGCAATATTGTCGAAGGCGGTTCCAGCTAAAGAAGCCGTTTCCGACAATACTAATGGTTCGCCTCGGTTGGTGGAAACAATGACGCGCTCGTCGTCGGGAACGACGCCTAACAGCGGAATGGCGAGGATTTCCCGCACGTCTTGCACCGACATCATATCATTTGCCAGCACCATTGCGGGTCTGATCCGGTTGACGATCAGGTTGATTTTCTTGACGTTGTTGGCTTCCAGCAGGCCGATGACTCGATCGGCATCGCGGACAGCAGCGATTTCGGGAGTGGTGACAATGATGCCTTCAGAGGCCGGGGCGATCGCATTTTGAAAACCTTGTTCAATTCCAGCAGGAGAGTCGATCAAAATATAGTCGTATTTTGCTGCCAACATCCCCACAAGCTGCTTCATTTGCTCGGCGCTGATGGCATCTTTCATCCGAGTTTGGGCAGCCGGCAACAGCACCAAACGCGGCTGCCGCTTGTCTTTCACCAAAGCTTGCTCTAACCGGCACTCTCCTGCGAGAACTTCTAATGCCGTGTAAACAATGCGATTTTCTAAGCCCAGCAGCAAGTCTAAATTTCTGAGACCGAAATCGGCATCAATTACGGCAACGTTGCGTCCCCGCTTAGCTAAAGCCATGCCGAGATTGGCTGTGGAGGTAGTTTTTCCTACCCCGCCTTTGCCTGATGTAACAACAATAATGCGAGCCATAAGCGATTTTAGATTTATTGGGAATTGGTGATTGGGAATTAGTAATTGGCAATTTGTAATTGGTAATTGACAATGGATAATTTGTCTTATTCTTGGTCGATCGTTAGCAATTATTGGGGAATTTGGCAGAAACCTGTTATTCAGTAAATTAACTCAACACTCAAAACTCTCCTTGTTCTACTAATCCTCTATCAATTTGCACTTAATTTTAAAATCGTCCTTTAGTGACTGATTTAGCCAAGGCAAAAATTATCAACTGCAGGCTTAAAGAGAAATAGTATTAACAATTACCCATTACCAATGACCAATTACCCATTACCAATGACCAATTACAGATTACTCATTACCCCCGACTAACTGCGATTTGTCAAAATCAGAGGCTCTACCGATCCGAATCCCTTGAGGCGTCACATAGGCGACTTCCGGGAAAAACTGAGCGGGTGAGGTTTCTGGGCCTCTGGCAACATACTTAGCAATCCTAATCACCATCGGTTCCATCTGCAAGGTCATAATCACGCTTTTGGTGTTGCCAGCGGCACCGGCGTGCACGACGCCCCGCAAACGGCCCCAAACTAGGATATCGCCTCCGGCGATGACTGAGCCACCGGGATTTACATCTCCCAAAAGTACGACGGTGCCTGGATGACGAATTTCTACGCCCGATCGCACTGTCATCTGCAAATATAAAGGTTCCGCCAGCGATTGCGGTTTTTCGGCAGTGGCTTTATTCAGGGAAGAAACCGCAGGCTGTTGTTCTACACAATAGCCTGCCGTAGCTGCGGCAACGGCGGTTTGGCGGCGGTTGGTGTGGACTCGTTTGAGTTGCAGTTCCACTTCCTCAAGGGCCGAGGCTATCTCTTGCAGTTGGCGGATATCTAAAAGTCGATCGTTCCCGATCAATTGTACTTCTGCATTTGGCTGCCAAAAGCGTTCTCCTGCATTCAGCCTGACTTTTAGCTGCTGCCAAAGTTCAGTCCAAGTCGAGGCCGCGGCTGTTGCGGGTTCGCTATTAGTTTCTGGGGGGAGTAGCAACAGTAGCTGTCCATCTTCTGTCTTGAGTCGGACTTGCAACTCTAAGCTGACTTCGGGTGTTGATTGAGGGGCGGCAGCGGCTCCGGCGGAGGCATCGGGTGTCATGGGAGAGTTTGATCTCTGGTAGGGACAGGTTAACATCAATATTAGCCTGAGTCGTCTTTTGCCTCAGCATTTGGGGGGGAAAGTCTTGTTTTTTTATTTTTAACGGCAGCTAGGGCAATTCTATTGCGTTTGTGGACGAGATTTTGTTTTATTGAACCGCAGAGGGCGCAGAGGGCACAGAGAAAGAGATTTAAGAGATCTGAAGAGAGAATGAGAGAAGTTCACAAATTTGGTATCGAGTGTGGACGAGATTTTGTTTTAATGAACCGCAGAGGGCGCAGAGAACACAGAGAAAGAGATTTAAGAAAAGAGAGAATGAGAGAATTTGACAAGTTTGGCATCGATTGTTATACAGGTAGATAAGATGCTGAGAGAAATGGTTTTGAATTCACTAGCGCTTACTAATTATTAATTTTCAATTACGTTATGCAACAAATAGAACGTTATCGCGGCAGTCTTCTCGGTTTAGCAGTGGGCGATGCTTTGGGAACAACTTTAGAGTTCCATCGCCCCGGAACGTTTGCGCCTATTAACGATATGATGGGCGGCGGCCCGTTTCGATTGCAACCGGGCGAGTGGACGGACGATACTTCGATGGCACTTTGTTTGGCTGAAAGTTTGATTGAGAAACAAGGTTTCGATCCAGTCCATCAGTTAGAAACTTATTTGCGGTGGGAACGAGACGGACATTTGAGCAGTACGGGTGAATGTTTTGATATTGGCAATACGGTGCAACAAGCACTTTGGCAGTTTGAAGATACAAAAAAACCTTACTGCGGTTCTACCGATGCTGGGACTGCTGGAAACGGTTCGATTATGCGTTTGGCTCCCGTGCCTTTGTTTTATGCTAAAAATCCTTTAGAAGTAATAGAAAAATCTGCTGAAAGTTCGAGAACTACTCACGGTGCTGCTACTTGTGTCGATGCTTGCCGTTATTTGGGTGCTTTAATTGCGGGGGCTGTGAATGGAGTTGCTAAAGATGTGTTGCTTTCGGAAAGATATTGTCCGATTTATGGATATTGGCTAAAAGTTTGCTATGATGTTCTGAAGCATAGGCGGCTATGTTAGGCGGCTAAGCCAGGGAATACAGGCTAGAGCAATAATCTAGAAATAATCTAGAAAATCAGAACCTTGATAAACCAATAGTTTCAGGAGAAACAACCATGAGAGCCGACAAACGTCCCCAAACTTGCGATGTGACCGTGTACTCTGACAAAGGCTCCCTTGCCTTGCGCTTCCCCAAGCGCCATAACCCACTGTGGGAACAGTTAGACGGTAAATCACTTAACGGTAAGCCTAAGTGCCTAGGAATAGGTAAGTACGGCTACCGGGATAACCCAGAAGACTGGAAGCGAGCTACCCAATTAGCTATCGCACTCGAAGCTGACCTTGACCACCCAGAGTGGGAAAAACTGTTTGACCCTACCCTTGCCAAGTACGGTATTGGCGGTGCCAAATACGCCAAACTCGCTGATGTGCTTCAATTACCAGGCGCTAAACAACCAGAACCTGAAATCACAGCAGGGGAGATGTGGGAAGCGTACCTAGAGTGGAAGAAGACTGTTGTTGAGGAGACTACGTTCAAAGAAACGTTTACCACCTTGTCTAATGCCTTACACGGCAAAGTTTGGAACAGGAAGATTAATAAATATTCTCAATCTGACGTAAACTTATCAACTGTTCAATTAGACAACAAAACCGAAATTGCAATCACCATTGGAGGCGTAAAAATTTTCCACAAATCATACTTTGTGGCTGAACTGAATCGAGCTTTTGAATTTTGCAAAACGAAGGGAATGTTAGTTAACTCAACTACTGACAACCCTTTTGTTTTAGATAAGTTCAGTACACCTGAAGTAACAACACAGCAAAAATACGCGCCTAAAATAGTGAATGGAGAGGAAAAAGAATGGCATGAGGTATTAGACGAAAAAGACCTTGAGAATGACAGACGTGCTTTCATAAAAAAAGAATGCGACATCATCATTAAAGCTTTTTATGAGTCTAAAAAAAGTAGCGTCAAGACGTATGCACCCTTAATTGAATTTTACTTTGTGACGGGGTGTCGTACATCAGAAGCGTTACCGCTTACGTGGAAGGATGTTGACTTTGAACGAAACGTAATTCGTTTCAGCAAATCGTTGGGTAAGTCAACCTGTGCAGTCAAAGAAACAAAAACAGGGGAAGTAAGGCTTTTTTACTTTAGTGATAATTCTCGTTTAAAAGAGTTGTTGCTACATCTAAAAAGTGAAAGTTCAAATAATTTAGTTTTCCCCAGTAAGAAAGGTAAGTTTATGTCATCTGGCGGTATTAGGATTAACTGGCTAGGCTACAAACAAAAAAGAATACTCACTGATGGCACAGAAGTGGAGTACACGTACCCTGGTGTAGTTACTCAACTAGCTGACGAAGGTAAAATATCAGGCTACCTAAGTCCTTACCATACCCGTCACACTTACATTACCCTTACAGCGCACGCCAACAAACATGACAATAACGCTTTGCTGTATATCGCCACATCCTGTGGCAACAGTGTAGATGTGATTCTCAGGCACTATCTTGGAGTAAGTGAAGAAACCAAAATCATAGAAGTTTTTTAATTTCTTTCGGTCAAGTCTAGCCCAGTTTTTGCCCACCTACCGACCGCCCCCTAAAAAGGGCGGTTTTTTATTGGCGATCGCCTGGCACGGAAGAAGGAAACCTTCACTCACATCCTCTGCATAGTGTGAATGAAGTAGGGGAGATTGTCTCTGCTTTCGAGTGTATTTTCTGGTGTAGCCGCCTATCACGGGCGGCTAACTGTGAAAATGAAGGTAAATAGGCTAAGTACGATTTGTTCGCGCTTTTATACGAAAAAATATTCTTAACCCCATTAGGCTTCCGAAAGTCTTTTATGCGAAAAAGTACAATGTTGTAATTGCCTAATAAATGAGTGTCTTTGAGTGTATTTTCTGGTGTAGCCGCCCGTGTTAGGCGGCTAAAGGTGAAAATAGACTAGAAAAAGGAAGTGTAAGGCTCAAGTATTTCGAGGCCAACGTAAAAATACTCAAACTAAAAAAACCTAGGCAACTAAACCTAGGTTTTCTATTACTTACGGGACAGTCGCGCGTAAATTACTCGCGCAAGCAAACATCGGATATTCTGTCAGCCCAAAGGTGCTTTCTAATGTAATAGTTGCCCCGTGGCGGCGGGAACTCTCCCTTGTAAGCCAACACAGCAAACCACGTTTCCAAGCAATCTTGTACTCCAAAATGTTGGATGTAAGGGTATAAATTGAGGCTTTTAGCTTCTGCTTTTAAGCGGTCTGCCAGTTCTCGGTCAGCCCCAATTCGGTCGCAGTGAATCGAGGTGAACCGATAAACCGTACTTTCCCAGTCCGATAGGGTAGATTCGTCAAGACCCTTGCTTACCACGTAGTCCCAAAGGGCATTAAAAGTTCTCACCACAGCGGGAAGTGCAGGTAAAAACAGACACAGCCGAATAACCGCTTGAGGTGGTAGCAGTAAAAGTTCTTTGGTTTGCGGTAGGTTCAATTTCAGCAGTGCTTCCTCTAAAGCTTTATCCCGCAGTACCAATAAACCGCCTTCGATTAACTCGCCCAACACGGGCCCGTCCGAACCGATTGTCTGCTTGAGATGTTTGGTCTTCAATCCGTAATAAGCGGCTACATCATTTACCGTCATTACACGTAAGCCGAAATACTTAGCCCACTGACATTCGTCGGGCGTTACCTCACAAAGTATTTTATGTGCCTTGTCGTGGGTTATGGTATCGAATACGTGAATTCGCGCCGCGCGTGAATCAAAAAGCGATTCGCGCGTTAAAAATTGCGGTTGTGCCGCACAA
>NZ_JAUBTO010000105.1:0-29335 GCF_036702495.1 Microcoleus sp. C2D2
TACAACAAACTACATTGAGTTGTAGTCGGATTTAACTGTAGCATATTTTGGGTTCCAGTTAAGATGCGTTTACCCTGATTCGTCATTAGTCATTCGTCATTCGTCATTAGTCATTCGTCATTCGTCATTAGTCATCAGTGGTCAGTGGTCAAATTTGCAGTTAGCCGTGTAGGTTCTTGTTAGCTATTAAGGTGTACTGCATTTAATTTTCATTTTTGGGGCGGCCAAGATGCCCACCCCACAAGATTTTTAATAACATAACTATCCAAATTAAATGCGCGACAACTAATGACCACTGACAACTACTGACTAATGACCACTGACAACTA
Source organism: Microcoleus sp. C2D2 (assembly GCF_036702495.1). Taxonomy (NCBI): domain Bacteria; kingdom Bacillati; phylum Cyanobacteriota; class Cyanophyceae; order Oscillatoriales; family Microcoleaceae; genus Microcoleus; species Microcoleus sp. C2D2. The sequence goes on from NZ_JAUBTO010000105.1 coordinate 330, forward strand.
CTGACTAATGACTACTGACTAATGACTAATGACTAATGACTAATGACTGCTGACTAATGACCACTGACTACTTAACTGTTAAAAGTGCGCTTGAATTCTTCTAAGAGATCGTCAATTTCTTCGATCGCCTGACTCACATCTATTTTCAGGGCTCCCAAGTCCGATCGATCTAACAGCCGCACGAGGGATTCCCGCTTGCTCTCGATCTCTGCTACGCGCTCTTTGATTGTCTGTGCATCCATTGTTTTTGGCCTTTGCTACTATTAACAAAAATATTTGACATTCCCTCCTGCGAACAGACAGGGATTCTTAATTCACCGACCTACCTTTCTGGGCAAATCCTTCACTGTTTTTATATTGGAGGTGATGAACGTGCTCAGGGTTTTTGGGCCTGTGTTATAGTTTGATTGTACATCAAAACTTCAGCAAAAGTTCAGCCAGATTTCAACGCAAAAAAGGCGGACGTTTGGTCTCTGCGGGTTTATTTTTCATCATTCCAGCTAAAAATCGCTTCAGGGCCTTCTCCCGGTTTTTCATAAAAGCAGCCCAAAATCCCGGTTGATATTCATCCATTGTCTTGGCTAGGGCCCAGACATCGATCGCTAAGATATTATAAAGCCTTTCATCTTCGCGTTTGAGCGAGTTAATCTGCTCCAGAACCGACTTGTTTGCTCCCGCAGTTTGTGTGTCTTCGTCTTTAATCATGTCCGAAAAATGGTTGAAAGGGCAAGAGTGTCGATCGCGATCGCCACTCTGTATACTTTGATGATACTGCCGATCTCGATTGCCTTCTGGAACCAACGCCGCGCAATTAACACGGATTTTTACCCCGAACGCGCCCGGGCGAGTCCGGCTGGATAAGCTTCTGAAGCTATAGACAAGACTGTGGATGCACACCGCGAGCGCGCTCATAGATGCTAGCAGTTTTTGCAGGTCTTTTGGCAAAAAAACTAAATTTATTCAAGACTTTTTGACAGATAATAATTAAAGTATCTTGTTGATTCGAGCTAACTACCTCACTAATATGTTACGTAAAATTTCTTTAGCAAACCTAGCCTTAGTTGTGGGCGGTATTATAGCAGCAGTCGGGTTCGCAGCCTACTTCACAGACAAACCAACCCTCAACCTAGCCGGTTTTTTTTATGGAATTCCGCTGTTGCTGGGAGGTTTGGCCCTGAAAGCGGCCGAACTCGAACCAGTGGAGTTCACCGAACCTACCTCTGCTGAAGTTCTCCTCCTCCGAGAAAGTCAGGCTACAGATACTCAAAACCAAGTCCGCAAAGATATCACCCGATTTCGCTACGGTCAACCCGCGCACTTAGATGATGCTTTGGAGCGCTTGGGTCTGGCCCCGACAGACGAGGAACGGCCCCTCCTGCAAGGGTTGCGGGAAGTTGATGTTGATGGTGCTTATGGGTTAATTTTAGAGTTTTATTCGCCACTAATCCCGATCGAAGTCTGGGAAGAAAAGCAAGACAAAATAGCTACTTTTTTTGGACCTGGTTTGCGCGCACAAGTGAGTCACAAGGCTGGTGACAAAATTGAATTGGCTCTCATTAAAAATACTCAAGCTTAAAGTAGTATTAAGTTTTGAGTTCGTAAATTTTGAACTTGCCAATTAATAATTAATCCTGCCTCAGCCCAGATACTGATAATAGCTGCAGGTTTCAAGCTGTCGCTATTATCAGCAAAATCTCAATCCGCAATAGAGAGATCGCCCCAATTGGATTTTCCTTAATTACAATAGTGGTCGATGCCGATCGGCAATGTTAAATCAGGAGAAGCACAAATGGTTTCGTCCCAGAGTAAGATAGGTATTATCGGCGCAGGACAGGGGTTGTCAGTTGCAGTTAAACAAGCGTCGAAGTAGATGATAGCAGTCTCAGTTGCAAATAATCCTGGCTCAGTCTAGAGTAGAATAAATGAGCAGGTTGAATCCGCAAAACTAAATTATTGACAACCTATAGGGAAAAAAGGGATACGCCAATGTCAGAAAACAGAGTGTCCATCACCGCCAAAGTACCTTTAACTTCTCAACAGCAGTGGGAAAATTTTATCGCCGCTCACGGAACACGTTGGCAAGGGGTATTAGTTAGATATGATGCCGCAGGGCAGGTTCTCGATATTCTTGATTCTGTAAGGAGCTCAATTCCTTCTGACGATGGGCAAACTCTCACCCATTCCATCGACTTCAGGAGTCGGATGACAGAAACAGTAACGCAGAAACAATGGGTTGTGACCGTGGGTAATCCGCTGATTATCCATGGGTTCGATCCAGAGGGTTATCTGCTTTGTAATCCCCATTCTTCTGCCATAATGGTTGGGCAGGATCGAACGGGTTCAGGATTCTATTTTGAGCCTTTCCTCCTGGCATCAGGAAAAAGAACGAGTGTAGTAGTAATGTACACATCGGCCGATAGCCCTCAGCCCAACAAATTTTCATTGTTTAAAGAAAGCAAGGAAGAGGTAGGGAAAGCTTGGTGGTCCCAACAAAATCACTGTAGGATCGATCGAGTTAACGGCCTCAAACTTCCTGCTCAAACCACAGGCGGAACCTATGTTTCATTGGATGAGATGGCTCAACTGCCAGTTCCTCCTCAACCCAGTGAAATACAAGGCGATTTTCTACAAATCCAATTTCCAGATGCCATAGAGGTGGTTCTTTCGAGCGATCGATTCAACACTCCCTATTATGCCTCCATGCGTTGGACCCCAGATACCAATGATACACAGCGAAGCTGTACTTTAATCTACGAACAACCGGAACAAAAGCCTGATGTATTCGCCATTTAACAGGCTCAAATTTCTACTTCTGGATGAATGAGCTGGTATCCTTCTGCTTTGAGCTTCTGATTCGATATGCGCCGACTATTCGATCGCTTTGTTGTATCTGATCCATCCCATTCCACTTCAGGTAATTCGTAGCGATCGCAAAGTTGTTTAAACAATTCACGAGCAGTAATGGGAACATCATTTACTACGTTATAAACTCCTTCTAATTGACGAGCGAGCGCCAACTCACTTGCTGATACAATGTCGTCCAGATGAATCCAGTTCGTGAAATTATTGCCTGTGCCTGGGCGAGTTGTGCCTGCAAGCCCGCTTAACCGTTTCTTGAACTCGCGATCGGGTCCATAAATGGCTGCAAGGCGAAAGATACATACTTTCAAATCAGGGCTGGATGCTGACAGCAAAACTTGCTCTGTCTCGTGTAAAATCTCTGCATGTCTGTCAGCAGGTGCCACAGGTGAAAGTTCGCTAACCCAGGCTCCATTACTATTGCCATACACCCCAGAACTACTGGTATATATGAGTTGTTTTATGTTGGGCAAATGCTTCAACGCAAGAACAAGGTTGTGGGCCGTATGCAGGTAAGTCTCCTTGTACATATCGGAATCTACTTGTTGGTTTGCTGTAGGAGCGAGACTCAGGAATACCACATCTTGATTTTGCAGGATCGTCTGTAATGTCTCTTCATCGCAGCACTTCAGGACGATCGCCCGGTTGGCAACTTTCTGTAACTCCCCAATCCGGTCTTGCGTTGTCGTCGTTGCAGTGATTGCGTGACCCAGGTTCCGCCAATGCTGGGCAACGGCACTTCCAACATAGCCACAACCAATAATTATAGCGTTCATCAGTTTTTTCTACTTCTGAGATAGAAGGCTCTAGAGGGCATCCAAGATAACAATATATCCTAGTTACAAAACTTTACGCACTGTTTTATTTGGCGTTGCTGAATTAAGGGATGCAGCCATAGGGGACAGGGACATCACCAAACTTGAGATAATGAATTAACAGGCGAATTGAGTGACCCAGGATTTCTACGGACTGGGAGTAACATCAAGTTATGCGGTGCAGTCGAGCTTGCGTAAAGACTGCCGGGCGCATTTTCTCCCTCAACTCAGGTGATAAGCTATTCTGCATTTAAATTGTATCTCAAAAAAAATTCAAGTCTTGTGGGGTGGGCGTCCCGCCCGCCCTGAATATACAATTTAAATGCGCGACAGCTTATAGGTTTTGCTCACAATCTGGTCTCCATTTGGAATAAAGCAAGGATAAACTGACCAACCATCTGTGACACCCTCAATCGATCGCAGTCCCATGCCATTGACGTGCATTTTCAGGCATTCACGTTTCATTCGATCGCTATAGCCTCTCTCTGTTGGCGGTGGGCTGACTTTCCTGGCGACGACAATTAAGACAAATGTGATGCGTGTTTACCTCTTCTTTGTTTATTCTTACTTGTCCTATTGGATTTGCATTCTGGGCATTTCATGCTGCTTTTTCTCCATATCATCCCTTTATTATGCAACGCCGAGTTAATCAGCATTAACAAACAAGCGAGAACGAGTAATAAAACGCTCTCCATCCGGCCCTTCCAGGGAAAAATCGCTGCCTCCTGGCCCCGATGCCACGTCTATAATTAACTGCGTGTGCTGCCAATATTTGTATTGCTGCGCTGCAATATAAAAGGGACAACCGCCTATTTCGCCGAGCAATACGTCACCATCACCGATTATCAATTCGCCATCGGGAAAGCACATGGGGGAACTACCGTCGCAGCAGCCGCCGGATTGGTGAAACATCAATTTTCCGTGTTCAGTTTTGAGATGGTTAATTAATTTTAAAGCGGCTTCTGTTGCGGTGACTTTTGCGATCGTTTCCATTTTAGAAGAAGAAAGAAGGAAGATGGAAGATGGAAGCTCGACATCTGCGTGAATCTGCGTTAATCCCTTGTCATCTGCGGTTACGAAATTATCTTTTTTTTACCGCAGATGAGGGCAGATAAACACAGATTAACGCAGATGAATGAGATTAATTACAGTTGTACGGGATTTGATATGACTTAGAAGAAACCTAATGCTTTGGGGCTGTAGCTGATTAACAAATTCTTAGTTTGCTGGTAGTGATCTAACATCATTTTGTGATTTTCGCGGCCGATACCAGATGATTTGTAGCCGCCGAATGCTGCGTGGGCAGGATAGAGGTGATAGCAGTTTGTCCACACGCGTCCTGCTTGAATGGCGCGACCCATGCGGTAGGCGGTGTTGATGTCGCGAGTCCAAACTCCTGCACCTAAACCGTAGAGTGTATCGTTGGCAATTTCTAATGCTTCGGCTTCGTCTTTGAAGGTGGTGACTGCTAATACTGGGCCGAAGATTTCTTCTTGGAATATTCGCATTTTGTTGTTTCCTTTGAAGACTGTTGGCTGGAAATAATAGCCGTCTTGCAAGTCGCCGCCTAAGATTTTTCTTTCGCCACCAATCAGGCATTCTGCGCCTTCGGCATGACCGATTTTGACGTATTCGGCGATTTTTTCCATCTGGTTGATGGAGACTTGCGCGCCGAGGGCGGTTGTCGGATCTAAGGGGTTGTCTTGTTTGATTTGGCGGATGCGATCGATCGCCCTTTCCATGAATCGATCGTAGATTGACTCCTGAATTAAGGCCCGGGAGGGACAGGTGCACACTTCGCCTTGATTGAACGCAAACATGACTAATCCTTCGACTGCTTTGTCGAGGAATTCATCATCTTGGGCGCAGATATCTTCAAAGAAAATGTTGGGGGATTTGCCGCCTAGTTCTAGGGTGACGGGGATGACGTTTTGGGAGGCGTATTGCATGATTAGCCTGCCGGTGGTGGTTTCGCCGGTGAAGGCGACTTTGGCAACCCGGGGACTGGTGGCGAGGGTTTTGCCGATTTCGGCGCCGATCCCGTTAATGACGTTGATTGTGCCGTCTGGTACTAAGTCGGCGATGATTTCCATCAGTACCAAGATTGAGGCGGGGGTGGGAGTTGCTGGTTTGAGGACGACGCAGTTTCCGGCGGCGAGGGCTGGGGCGAGTTTCCAGGCGGCCATTAATATCGGGAAGTTCCAGGGGATGATTTGTCCGATGACGCCTAGGGGTTCGTGGAAGTGGTAGGCGACGGTGGTTTCGTCGAGTTCGCCAAGAGACCCTTCTTGAGTTCGGATGCAGCTTGCGAAGTAGCGGAAATGGTCGATCGCCAGCGGTATGTCTGCGAGGCGGGTTTCGCGAATTGGTTTACCGTTCTCCCAGGTTTCGGCGATGGCGAGGCGATCGAGGTTTTCTTCGATTCGATCGGCTATTTTGTTTAAAACCCGCGCCCTCTCGGCTGGGGAAGTCTTACCCCACTTGTCTTTCGCCGCGTGGGCGGCATCCAGTGCCAATTCTACATCCTCGGCGCTCGATCGGGGGACTTGACAAATTGACTTTCCTGTTATTGGAGAAAGGTTTTCCGAGTATTTCCCTTTCACTGGTGGCACCCACTTGCCGCCGATAAAGTTGTCGTAGCGAGTTTTAAAAATCGACTGACTGCCGGATTGAACTGGTGCTGCTACTACCATTTTCTTACCTAATTAAAATTTATTCTCGCGGACGCTTGAAATCTCTTCAACATAAACTATCGTCTATTCTCTGGCACTTTTGTTCTTTAATATACAAAATTTTACATTTTTCAAATATTTGAAATCAACGTTGTTTCTAGGTTTCGGGGTCGGGCGGGTAGTTAATAAGATTTTTTGAGATTTTTTTGATAAACCGCAGAGTACGCAGAGTACGCAGAGGAAGAGAAGAACGAGAGCAGAAAAAGATTGTTTTACAAATTATTTAAATCTGCTAATATATAGATAGAAAGTTGGCAATTTATCAACAGTACCAATCAAATGCCTGCCTTAAATACCGTTGTTTTTTATTCCGATATTGAGCCTGGGTCAAAGCATTTAGACGCTGCTAAAATCCGGTGGTTTCAACGCCGGCTGAAAGCTTGGGCCCGGCAGAATTTCCGCGATTTTCCTTGGCGGCGTACCTGCGACCCCTACGCGATTTTGGTGGCGGAGTTGTTGCTGCAAAAGACTACTGCCGCTACAGTGGCTCCGATTTATCAAGAATTTGTCGATCGATATCCGACTCTCTGGGATTTAGCGGCCGCGCCTGCTGCGGAAGTTGCTAGTTTGTTGCAGCCTTTGGGTCTTTTTTTTCGGGCGCAAAAGCTGCGGGAATCGGTGCTGGTTATCTTAGAACATTATCAGGGAAATGTTCCCCGCACGGAAGCTCAGTTGCTGGAACTTCCCGGAGTTGGCAAGTACATTGCGAGATCGGTTTGCGCTAATGCTTTCGGACAGCCCAAAGCGGTGCTCGATACGAATGTTGCTCGGATTTTGCAGCGTTTTTTTGGGATTGACGGCGGTAAAGTAAAATCGCGATCGCCCGAACTTTGGGAAGCCGCAGAACGAGTCGCTCCCAAACAGCAAGTCGGGCGGTGGAATTTAGGACTGCTGGACTTTGGGGCGGCAGTTTGTACTGCAAAAAACCCCCGCTGCGGCGAGTGTCCGCTGCAACAGCAGTGCGAGTACAAAATTAGCAGCGAAATCAATTCTAGGCTGATTGCCGAACTCAATTGACAAATATTCAACCGCATTTGTAGGGGCGGGTTCGCCAACAATCTCTAGCTAAAACCAACAATCTCAAAAACCCGCCCCCACCCAACGGTAAATACAAATGTACCAGCATCAAAAGGGATAAATTTATGATAAATTTTCGCCCCCGCACCGCCATCCGATATCATGTCCGATCGATTAACCATAATATCCCGGTCGGGGCGGGTTTTTGAGATGGGAGATTGTTGGCAGGTATTGTTGGTGGGGGGAGCCCCTACAAAAATCGCGGTCCCTCGACCGGACATGATATGACTACTATTAATTAACTGTGACGCAGCGGGATTTCTATCCGAAATATAGTACCTTTACCCGCTTCAGAAAAACACTTTAACTCTCCTTTGTGCTGCTCTACAATTATCCGATAGCTGAGAGCAAGTCCCAAAGGGATGGTGGGTTCGGCAGGTTTTGCTACCAAAAATGGATCGGAAATTTGCGCTGTGATATCTTTGCTGATTGCCATGTCGTTATCAGCAATCTCAATCCGAATCCGCTGAGCATCGACGACCTGAGTGCTAATCAAAATCACAGGCTTAAATTGGATTGATTCCAACTCCTCCAACTCTTGAGCCGACTCTTCCAAAGCATCGATTACGTGATTGATAATATTCAGAAAAGCTTGATTGAGCAGACCTGCATAACACTCAATCTGTGGCAAATTGCCGAATTCTTTCATCACCTTGATGTCTCGCCTTCCCTCGCGAGCTGGCAAGCGGTGCTGCAACAACAACAGAGTATTTTCTAAACCGTCGGAAACATCGAATAACTGCCAGCCCGATCGATCGCTGCGGGAAAAATCCTGTAGCGACAAGATTAATTGGCGGATGCGATCGCTCCCGGTTCGTATGGAACTCACAATTTTTAATAAATCGTCGAGAACGAATTCCACATCCATATCTTGCTGTTTTTGTAAAATTTCCGAGCCGGGATTGACTAGCTCTTTTTGATACAAGCGCAGCAGTTCAATTAAATCGGTAGCGTAGCTTCGGACGTGAGTTAGATTGCTGTAAATAAAAGTAATTGGGTTGTTAATTTCGTGGGCGATACCAGATACCAACTCGCCTAAACTAGACATTTTTTCACTTTGCAGCATTCGATCGCGCGACAGTTGCAATTCTTGCTGGGTGAGAGCCAACTGCGCCCTCAACTCGCGCGATCGCTTAGACGCGCGCACCCGCCCCAACAATTCCTGCTTAACTATCGGTTTAAACAGAAAATCGTCAAAGGGTGCGTCGAATTCTTGGGCTTCTTCAAAGCGATCGGCTGTTGTCAGCAGAATAAAATAGGCCCTCGCCAATTCTCGATCGGCTTTCACCAGCCGACACAGTTCCAAAAAGTTGATTTGAGGCGAAGTCCCGTCGCAAATTATCACATCCGGCGAAAATTCCCTCGCCAAGTCTAAACCCTCCTTACCGTCGGGAGCGACTCTCACCTGATGTCCCTCCCTCCCCAGCAACTCTTGCACGACTTCAACAGTCACAGCATCCCCGACGATCGCCAGAATCTTTGCCATACTTCTACCAACTCCACAATTACTTTTTAGGATACAACCGCCTCAATTGCGCCGACATATTTAAAATTCCCAAATTGTTCAATCCCACAAAAAACAGCCCGTGCCAGTTCCCTCAAACGCAAAAATAGCTCGAGAGAAGGTATAATTTTAGACGTGCAACGCAAAAAAGCAAAATCTCGCCTTGGTAATGGGGCTTTTAGATAACAGCTTTCTGCCGAATGACTGCTGACAACTCTCCTAAATCTTCCTCAAGTTGCGTCCGGAAACAATAAAAAAACTTTAAAATTAATCAATCAATACTTCGGACAGTTTCATGGCCCGCGTCCACAGGCGAGAAACCCGGTTTCTACGAGTTGGGCGACAAGTCACGAGAATTTTACCAAGAAACCGGGTTTAGCTTTCGTTCCGAGTCCGCACAGTTGAACTTAGGTTTTGAGTTTGTACTCAGCGTTGTCCCGTGCAGGCATATTGCGCTGGAACCCTTATTCTACTGTTGGTCATCAAAAATTATCCGAAGAATTGATTAATAGTATCGTCTAATTAACCTTCTAGGTCAGCGCCTGGGAATGCCAATTACCAACACCACCTCAACTTTGATTCAATCCGAAACACTAGAACTATTAGAATGGCCGCGCCTGTGTCAGCACTTGGCTACCTTCGCTGCGACCAAACTCGGCGTCGCCGCCGCCCTAGACCTCCAAATCCCGGCAAATCAAGCTCAAACAGCAGAACTCAAGGCCCAAACTGAGGAAGCTTATCAGTTAGAGAGCCGCGCTGGCGGTGCTTTGAGTTTTGAAGGCATCCAAGACATCGGCACTTCCCTGCAGCGAGCCGAACTCCAAGGTTTGCTCAGCGGCGAAGAATTGCTGGCAATTGCTACTACCCTCGCCGGAGCAAGGCAATTGCGCCGGATAATTGACTTTGGGCCAGATGTGCCGACGCTCAAAGAACTGGCAGCCCAATTGCGGACTTATCCCGAACTAGAGCAAGAAATCCATCGCTGTATAGACGATCGCGCTCAAGTAGCAGACAGAGCAACTCCTAAATTAGCAGGAATTAGAGTTCAAATGCGACAGTTGCGCGATCGCATTTATCAAATATTGCAGGGGATTTTGCAGCGCCAATCCAACGCCGTACAAGAACAGCTAATTACCCAAAGAAGCGGACGCTTTGTCGTTCCCGTCAAAGCTCCCCAAAAAGATGCCATACCCGGCATCGTTCACGACTCCTCGGCCAGCGGCGCGACACTGTACGTAGAACCCCACAGCACAGTCAATCTCAACAACCAAATGCGGCAGTTGCTGAGGCAAGAACAAGCCGAAGAAGAAGCAGTCCGCCGCGCTCTCACGGAGCAAGTCGCAGCAGTCAAACCAGATTTAGACAGATTGTTGGTTGTAGTTACAACCTTAGATTTAGCGGCCGCTAAAGCGCGTTATAGTTTTTGGTTGCAAGCAAATCCGCCGGAATTTATCGAATTGGGAGAGCCAGAATTAGCACCAAAAAATCCCGAAACAGAAGATGAGGAAAAAGAAGATGAGGAAAACTCAGAACACAGTCAATTATTAATTCGCAACCTGCGATCGCAAATTACCCTGCGCCAGTTGCGCCATCCTTTATTAGTTTGGCAGCAACAGCACGAGCAAGGCTTTCCAGTCGTGCCGGTCGATTTAACCATCGGGCCGCACATCCGCGTCGTCGCCATCACCGGCCCCAACACTGGCGGCAAAACTGTCACCCTCAAAACCTTGGGCTTGGCAGCTTTGATGGCGAAAGCAGGAATGTTTGTTGCCGCCCGCGAACCCGTAGAATTGCCTTGGTTCGACAATATTTTGGCTGATATTGGTGACGAACAATCTTTGCAGCAAAGTTTGTCTACTTTCTCCGGCCATATCCGCCGCATCAGCCGCATTTTAGAAGTTTTAGGCAATAAATCGCAGGCTGAAGAGGAAGGGGAAGAAAACTTAAACCTTCCAATTACTAATACTTCGGCTACGCTCAGTACAAGTTCCCCAGGCCCCATACTTCGGCTGCGCACTTCAACGGAGCTCAGTACAAGCTCAGCACAAGTGCCCCATGCCCCATGCCCAATTCCCAAATCTTTAGTTTTGTTAGACGAAGTAGGAGCGGGTACAGACCCCTCAGAAGGCAGTGCATTGGCGATCGCCCTGTTGAAATACCTCGCCCAACATTCCCTATTAACAGTTGCAACTACCCATTTCGGCGAACTCAAAGCCCTCAAATATCAAGACTCCCGCTTTGAAAATGCCTCAGTAGAATTTGACGACAATTCCATGCAGCCAACCTATCGCTTGCTGTGGGGAATTCCCGGACGTTCCAACGCCCTCACCATTGCCAAAAGACTGGGTTTGCTAGCATCCATAGTCGATGAAGCTCAAACCTATGTCGGGGGAGCCTCTCAAGATGTCAATCAAGTGATTGCTGGACTCGAAGCACAGCGCCGGAAACAGGAAACCAAGGCCAGAGAAGCAACTCAACTGCTACACCAAACCGAAAAACTGCACAGAGAAGTTTCTCAAAAAGCAGCCGCTTTGCAAGAGCGGGAGCGAGAACTAAAAATAGCTCAGGAAGTGGCAGTAAATGAGGCGATAGGATCGGCAAAATCAGAAATTGCTCAAATCATTCGTCGCTTGCAGTCGGGCGACCAGACGGCTCAAAATGCCCAACAAGCGACAGAAACCTTAAATCAAATTTCTGAAAAACACCTGCCCTCTCGCCAACAACCGGCTAAACCCAAACCGGGTTTTATGCCGAAAGTGGGCGATCGCATCCGCATTCCCAGCTTGGGCCAAACCGCCGAAGTCCTCAGCGGCCCCGATGCTAACGAAGAGTTGAGCGTTCGGTTTGGGATTATGAAAATGACGGTCAAACTGGGAGAAATTGAATCCCTAGACGGTCAAAAACCGGAAACGAAAGCTCAATTAGCCAAGGCTGCCGCCCAAGCACAAGCACTCGCTACGGCTAAAGCTAAGCAAGCAGCGTCGGAACCTGCAAAACCCAATCCCGAAATCGCCATTCGCACTGCTAATAATTCGATCGACTTACGAGGTGCGAGAGTCTCAGACGCAGAAATCGAAATAGACAGAGCTCTTTCCAAAGCCGTAGAATACGGAGTTCTGTGGATAATTCACGGCAAAGGTACGGGACAGTTGCGGCGCGGGGTTCACGAGTTCCTCGCGAATCACCCGCAGGTTTCCCGCTTTGAACTCGCCAGTCAAAAAGAAGGAGGTGCAGGTGTGACGGTCGTTTATTTGAAATAAGCCCAAAACCCTGTGACTTCAGTCCAGGGATGAAAGCTCGCGGGAGACTTTAGTCTCCCAGTCAAATCCTTGCTTCATCAGAAATACGAGTTACATTGTAAACTTTCTTTACTTTGAGGAGCGGTCTTATGTCAAACGATATAACATAAAAACTGGAGGTAAAGCCATGCTAGTTTTTGAGTTTAAAACCTACGGGAAACGGAATCAGTTCAATGCAGTAGATGAAGCGATTCGTACCGCCCAATTCATCCGCAATAGCTGTTTGCGCTATTGGATGGATAACAAAAAAGTGGGTAGATACGACTTAAATAAATATTGTGCTGTACTGGCTCGCGACTTTCCGTTTGCCGACGAACTCAACTCAATGGCTCGACAATCGAGCGCTGAACGAGCCTGGTCTGCTATCTCCAGATTTTATGATAACTGCAAGAAAGGAATTCCTGGTAAAAAAGGTTATCCACAGTTTCAGAAAAAATGCCACTCTGTTGAGTACAAAACCAGTGGATGGAAGCTTGCCGACGATCGGAAATCAATCAACTTTATCGACAAAAAAGGGATTGGACGATTAAAACTAAAAGGCACACGCGACTTGCACTTCTACCAAATCAGTCAAATCAAACGGGTGAGATTGGTAAAACGTGCGGATGGCGTATACGTCCAATTCTGTGTCGATGTTGCTCGAAAAGAAAACACAGAACCCTCTGGTACTACGATCGGATTAGACATGGGGCTGAAGGAATATTACACTGATTCAAACGGAGTTACGGTTGAAAATCCGAAGTTCCTAAGAATTGGTGAAAAAGTTCTTAAGCGTTCAGGGCGTCGTGTATCCAGGAAAGTAAGAGGTTCAAAGAATAGGGCAAAAGCTAGGCAGATTCTAGGCAAACGCCATCTCAAAATAAGTAGGCAGCGTAAGGACCATGCTGTGAAATTAGCACGGTGCGTAATCTCATCAAACGATGTAGTGGCTTACGAAGATTTGAGAATTAAAAATATGGTGAAGAATCACTGTTTAGCTAAGTCTATTAATGACGCATCTTGGTATCAATTTCGTATTTGGCTTGAATACTTCGGTAAAGTATTTGGAAAGATTACGGTTGCGGTGAACCCACAGTACACCAGCCAAGAATGTTCTAAGTGCGGTGAAATTGTCAAAAAAACGCTATCCACAAGAACACACGTTTGTAAATGTGGGTGTGTAATGGATAGAGATTTCAACGCAGCTAGAAATATCCTTCGTCGAGGATTGGGTACGGCGGGACACGTCGGAACCTTTGGTCTTGAACCAAGCAACGCTTTAGGAGAGTTGACCTCTACTGTTGTTGGAGAAATCCTGCTTCAGCAAGTTGAATCGTAGATTAAAGAATCCCCGCGCGTTTACGCCGGGGAGTGTCAACAAATTGCTCCGTAATATCCATAGAGGGCGCCAGAGGAAGCAATGACAACTATAATCTGACAGACTATAAGTAGCGACAGACTATAAGTAGCATTCGAGAGCGCTAGGATATTGGCATTGATATAAGTCCCGATAGTTTCAAAGCACTGATTTGATTTCGGTCACTCTGCGGCGTAGCATGGTTAGGGGTAAAAATCTATGGGTTTTGCCGATCGCGATCGATCTTCCTTGAAACCGCAACTTTTAACCCGCAACTCCGTCCAGCAGTTAGGATTGCCGGAATCAAAGCAAGGAGCTATGGAGACAACTTAACAGATGTGCTGTTGCCCACAGGCTGCAAAGCTTTCATCACTGCATACTGTTTGATATCCTGCCTCAACCTGTCTTAATTTCCCGTGCTGAAGCCATGCGCTCGACCGTAAAGTCCTCCGCTCCCACAAACGAAACGGGTCCATCTCCCAACTGGGCAGAATTGACCCAAAAAGCACCAGAACCTACCCAGTTGGACAACATTAAAGCCCAACTGGATTTAGTGCTGTTAGCCCTAGAAGCACTGGCAGAAATTGGCTCAGAGGCGATGCTCAAGGTAGCAGCCGAACTGAATTTAGAGCCAATGGTAGCCGATCGGGTAGCTTTGTGGCGGCTGCGCCAATCTAACCCGCTGCGGAAAGGCCAGGGAGGGCGCAAAAAACTCGATGTGGAGGAAGCTCGATCGCTCGTTTTGATAAGCTGTCATTTGGCCTGTCAGCACCAAGCTTTAATCCGCCGCGCTGTTGCTTTGCTCGAACAAATGGCAGAGCAAAACCGCGAACCTCACACAATCGCTTTGTTGGGAGATTATATTGACAGGTTCAGCAACACTTATGCCTCGCGCATGGAAGATGCAGAAAATTTATCGGCCCGAGAACTAACTAATTTGGCCCTCAAACTCCTGATCGATTTGCTATTTTACAGCAGTCCCGGCGGCCACCGCCGCCTCTGGCTGGCTCTTCTAGACCGCGCTAAGACTTAAACAACAGTCATTAGTCATTAGTCATTAGTCATTAGTCATTAGTCATTAGTCATTAGTCATTAGTCATTAGTCATTAGTCAACAGTCAACAGTCAACAGTCAACAGTCAACAGTCAACAGACTTTCTGCTATGGTTCTCAAACGGTACACGCCCCCCACTTGCACGCTGGAAATTACAGCCAAAAGTTCGCCTCTATCTCGCTGGGCGGGCCAACCGGTGTTTAAATCTTTAAGTTTTGAGCTGCGACTCGACGACCCCAGGCTGCCAGATACCCAACACGTTACCCTCAGGGGCGATCGAATTCAACTCGAAACCCTCCACGAAGCTGTTAGCACCTACGTCCAAAACTTGCTCGGCGAATCCCGCGATTGGGAAAACAACCTCAACTCTGAAATCGATCGTACCCCAGCAGGCCCAGACTCGCCATCCGCCGCGGGTAACGCAGTTATATTCGATCGAGCCGCCAACACTTCCGAACTATCAACTTCCAACCCCTACTCTCTCCCAACTGCCTACCTTCCGGTTCCCCCCCGCTTAGAGCCCCGCGGCTTCCTCGCCCACAACTTATTTTTAGGCTCTTTGAGCGCCGCAGAATCCGGGCCAGTAGTTCCCTTGAGCACCCTGCAACTGTTTGACTTGGCCACAGCACTAGATAACTGTGCCGCCGAATTGATGGCGCTTCCCAACCTCAACCGCGAGCCCCGACAACCGCTGTCCTCACCCTGGCTCAAGGTGGCAGCATTGCTGGTCGCCAGCGCCGGCGTGACGACAGGAACTATCAAAATGCTCCATCGGCCCGCCACCTCCCCGCAAACCGCCACAGCCCCCGCCGCCGCCCCCGCTCCAGGAAACCCCCAGTTAGCTGCAGGCGTCTCCCCCAGTCCAGTTCCCGCCCTACCGACACCCCCAGCACCAAAACCCCCAGCCACAAACGCTTTACCGCCCCTGCCCCCCCCGCCCATCAACACCGGGACTTCCCCCAGCCCCAGCCTGCCCCCCATCGCCCTCGCCCCAACTCCCCCCACCAACAAACCCAGCCCCATCCAGCAGCCACCCCTGCTATTTCCCGCCAACGGCAGCGCAGCCAGCGCCCCACAGAACCCCCCAGCTTTCCCTCAAGAGCAAACAATCACTATTCCCGCACCCGAAGAACCGCCCCAGGGCCGCCCAGGGGCACCCGCACCAGTACCCTACCTGCTGCCCCCATTACCGCCCAGACTAGCTCCCGCCGTACCGCCCCCCCTGCCGCCCTCCCTGTCTGCTTCCCGATTTCCCGTTCCCCCGCCGCAACCCTTCCCCCGCCCCATCGAGCCGATTGTCCCTCCCGCCAGTACCGAACTCCCAGCCCTTGAGGACGCTCAACCAACCGCCGAATCCGAGGACAACAACCAGGCCGCGGCCAGCAAAAAAAACAGCACTTTATTTGATACAATTCCTCAGGTTTCAGAAGCTAGAACTTACTTTGAGGAACGCTGGAAGCCTCCTGAAGGAATGGAACAAACTTTGGAATACAGCCTGCTGATCGATGAAAATGGGTCTATTCAAAGTATTGTGCCGATGGGAAAAGCAGCAGCAGATTATATCGAGCAAACTAATATGCCATTAGCCGGCGAGCCGTTTGTTTCTGCCGTTTCCAATGGAAAAAACCCTAAAATTCGAGTTGTTTTGAGACCAAACGGTCGAGTACAAACATTTTTGGAAGAGAGTGATTAAACGCTCTAAAACACATTATCCAGATAGGAAATCTAAGTTAATTGCCAATGTTAAACAAGTTCAAAAAAAATCAATTTTTAACGGCGACAGCAGCAGCCAGCGTATTGACAGTTGCTCCTGTTTATGCTGCAAATATCTCTTTATATCGTTTCCGGTTGGATAGGAACGATCGAGTCTCAGTCAATAATTCCACATTCCCCCACGGACCGCATTCCCCCACGGACCGCGGATTGCGGACTATCATTCCGGTGCAACCGGAATTGATATTACCCGTGCGGGCAGAGTCACCAGTAAACAATAGTTTAGTTCAAAATACGGGAGCAAACGAATATTTCCAACAAGGCTTAACTTTTGCCGCCCAACAAAACACAGCAAGTGCAGAAGCAGCATTTCGCAGAGTAATTGAAATAGACCCCAATTTTGCCGAAGCTTACGCTAACTTGGGCAGCATTCTAGCCAATCAAAACAAATTAGCAGAAGCGGTTCCCAATTTTGAAACTGCAATTCGTCTCAAACCTAACGTCCCAGAATTTTATTATATGCTCGGGAAAGTCCTGTCCGCACAAAATAAAAGGGCACAGGCAGTAGAGTCGGTAAAAAAAGCCAGGGATTTATATAGAAACCAAGGCAAAACTCAAGCAGCAAATAAACTCGACGAAGTTATCAAGAACCTCACCAAGTAACACCATTTTAGATTTTAGTATCGTAGGGTGCCCCCCGCACCCTAATTTCTACCAGTTTAACAAAAGAATGCAACTGTAGGGAAGCTCCCAACCATTAGGTCATCTGTCATTACCAATTCTGCAATTCTTTAATCTAAAATTTAAAAGGGTATCACGACTTCCCATGAAAATTTGGTATGGCAGTTTCTCTCAATTTCATTTTTTTCTATCCCAAACTTCTCCAATAAAATAAAAAACTGCAATCCCGCAAAAACTAAATAAAAAATCTTCAATACTAGCACTACGATTTGGTAAAATCCCTTGCAGCATTTCTTCCGCAGCAGTGAAAATAGTAAAAATGGCGGGTCCGAAAGGAATTGAATAATTAAACAAATTCGTATCTTTTTTGCCAGTTGCTCTATGGCACAAAAAAGATGCTATTCCGTACAAAACAAAGTGGCCGAGTTTGTCATAAGGCGGATGAGCGAGAGGAAAGTTGACTAATTTCCCCGTATCTGCTAAAAGCATGATACTGAGAAGAATTAAAAAGTACAAAAAACCAGCAACAATCCAGATTTTTTTTGATAACTTCATCTTGTTTTTTGCCAATACCGACTAGACACAAACCAAGCCCGTGCAACGCGAAACTAATATCGAATCTGGTTAATTACGTATTGTATTTGTAGGCGTCTGCCTAGCAGTAGCTGCCGCTCTAAATTAATGAGTTTTCACTGTCAAAACTTGCGGTGGCGACGCATCGGGTGGATAAATAAAATCCACTTCTACAAGTCGCTTTTCTCCCGAGTTCATCTCTAGTTTTACCAAAGGTTCCCCCTGCTGTCCCCGCCGCTGGACTAAATGCACGTAGCGAGTTACAGGCACTTTACTGTCATCAGTATAGCGAACTCTGACCGTCCCCCTAAAAAAAGTTTGAGGTGCCGGAGGTTCTAAAAAACTAAGTCCTCCTGAAGTTAATTTATCTGTCTTAATTGGAGTTTGAATCGCGACAGTTACTGTTTGATTTTTGCTGGTATAATTGTACAGCGGCAAGCTGAGATTGTATTGAATTCCGTAATTGCCGTGGGCGCGGTATGCTGTATCTGGGTAGCGGACTAACATCCTCGCACTTTGCACTTGATTTGTGCCCAGCATTCCGCGCGGAAGGGTGCTTAATGGGTAGGAAAATGCTGTTCCGGGTTGGGGAATTGCTAGGTTTGATGTGGCTTGGTTGTCTGAGAGAAGTGCTCGCCATTGTGAACCTAATGCTACACCGGCAACTCTGCCGTAAATTACTTGACCTTCGGTGATTTCGGGCGGTGTGGGAGTTCGATCGCGCGGCCCGGCTATATTACCATTGTCTAATAAGTTTTGCCATTGGGCCTGGGAGGGCGATCGCTCGTTTCCCTGTGCGTCAACTCGGGCAAACATCGCCAGACTGGCAACATAGACTATACCATCGCTGCGCAACCGCATCAAGGTCGATCGACCGTTTAGCGGTGGTACCAATCCCCGCACCGGTATCGGATGATTCATCAACAGTTGGCTTTTTCCCGGTGGAATAATTAACCCAGGCTCAAAGTCAGACTGTCTCCTTCCTCTGAGAATATCATTCACAGCGCGACTTCCCGGCCCCGCGTAAATATTACTGTTTGAATTATCGACTTGCGGCGGCAATTCAATAAAAGGTGCATCGGGTTGACTGAGATAACTCGCAGCTTGCAATATATCTAATGTTACAGGTTTATTGCCCGGATTGTAAACAATTACTCCTTGATACAATGTTCGCAAATCTTCCGGGGAAGGTGCGCGGGCTATGTGGTGGGCAAATATGTCGAAACGTCCTTGAAACGGAAAGTTTAAATGTGCCGCCGGAAATCTTTTACCATCTGGGGGAAATGTCGAAAGCAAAATTCCTTCTTGCAGCACTAATTCTGGACTGTTGCTGTTAAATACTGGTATGTTGTCTAACTGTCCGGGGAGAGGTCGCACTTCTTGGATTTGGAATATTTCTTGAGGTGCGGGAGGGGTTTGGGCTAAGGGGATAATTGATAGAATTGGCAGCATTTTTGAGAGGAGTTTTTTTTACCGCAGAGGGCGCAGAGGGCGCAGAGGAAGAGAGGGAAGAGAAGAGGAAGTAAATATTCGCGTTAGGACGGGTTTTGTACGGAGATTTTGCTCGCTTCTAGCAGATATTGTGATTTTTACCTCGCCCACTGTTGTAATATGTAATTGTAAAATTTGGCGGTGTCTACTTTATCCATTGCTTGAATTTTTCGCCCTCCCGTTTTAACTTTTGTGCGTCCTTGGCTGATGCCTTCGGTAATAATTTCTGTTCCCCATTCTCGCAGTGGGTAAAATTCTGGATGCGCTAAATAAGCAGTTGCCAAAATGTCCCAAAAATAGTAATCTTGAGATATTGCTAGGGCATAACACTGTCCGGCTAAGTCGGAAATGGGATATTTGCGCTGTTTTGGTAAGAGATTGGCAAATTCTACAGTCAGCGGTACATTATTAGTGATATCTAAAGGACACATGACAACGGGAATTTGGGTTTGCCAAATTCTATCGATTGCTATCGGGTCCCAGTAAGCATTCCATGCCGCCGACATATCTTGTCCGGGTTCCATATCTTTGCTAACATTGCCCATAACATTGAGGGCGCCTCCCATCCAGACAATTTCTTGAATTTTGCTTTCAATTTCTGGCGCGATATCTAAAGCTTGCGCTACTGTTGTTAACGGCCCCGTTACCATTAATGTGACTGGTACGGCTGCATCCCGCAAAACTCGCACCATAAAGTTTTGTCCGGGTTCTGATATTAACGGCGTGTCAATGGTTCCTTTTTCATTTAGAATGGGAAGTCGATCGCACGCAAAGGAATCTCGCCGAAACAACACCGGAAATGGGTTGAGTCCCCGCACCGTACTCGCCGCCACCGGAACTTCTGAACGCCCCATCAAATCGAGGATTTTGCGCGTTGCACTCACCGCCGGTTGAATGTAGCAGTCTGCAGGAGTTACAATTACTCTCAGAGTTTCGACTTCCTCCATTGTCATCAGCAACACCACTGAGAGATAGTCGTCAACTGCACCGTCGCGATCCATGACTACGAGTTTTTTGGACATTTTGCTTCCCCGGTGACTGAATTAGTGTAAACTACAAATATAAAATTATTTATTCCCACAAATACAACTGTCTCAACTATAACAAACCTAAATCATCTATAAACCCCTCTCTTTCTTATATTCCTTTGTGTCCTTCGCGCCTTCGCGGTTCGTAAAAAAAGCCTCATTCACAAATCATTGAGTATTCTATATGACCACAGTATCACCTTACGGCTCTTGGAAATCACCTATTTCGTCCGATTTAATTGTTTCTGGAACTGTCGGACTCGGACAAATTGCCATTGACGGCGATGATATTTACTGGGTTGAGGGAAGGCCTTCGGAAGCGGGAAGAAGCGTCCTCGTGCGGCGCACTCCTGACGGTACAATCAACGACGTGACACCGCATCCTTTTAATGTTCGCACTCGCGTTCACGAATACGGCGGCGCTTCCTTTGCAGTTGCTGGCGGTGTGGTCTATTTTTCTCATTTTGCCGACCAACGTATTTACTCTCAAGCATTAGATTCTCAACCCCAACCTCTGACACCTGCTGCTAATTCTCGCTATGCAGATGCGATCGTTGACAAGCAGAGAAATCGCCTGATTTGCGTGCGCGAAGACCATGCAGGTGAGGGAGAATGTGTCAATACTCTTGTTAGCATTAATTTAGATAACGGCGAAGATATTCAAATCTTAACTCAGGGTAATGACTTTTATGCTTCCCCTCGTTTAAGTCCAGACGGTTCTCTACTTTCCTGGATTTGTTGGAACCATCCAAATATGCCGTGGGATGGCACAGAATTGTGGGTGGCCCAAATTAAGGCTGACGGTTCTTTAGGTGAAAAATACTTAGTTGCTGGCGGGGTTGATGAGTCGATTTTTCAACCGGAATGGTCGCCCGATGGAGTTTTGTATTTTGTTTCTGACAAGTCTAACTGGTGGAATTTCTACCGCTGGCAATCTAGAACCCCCCTCAATCCCCCCTTGGTAAGGGCGGAAGCAGAGATAGAAACCAGCTTGTCCGAAATGGCGGCTGAATTCGGACTCCCCCAGTGGGTTTTTGGAATGTCTACTTATGCCGTTGTCTCGGAAAGCACAATTATTTGCACCTACACTCAGCAAGGCAAGTGGTATTTAGCTAGTCTCGATTTAACGACAAAGCATTTGACAACAATTGAGACGCCTTATACTGATATTTCCTCGGTCAAAGCGCAGGGACAAATAGTTGTTTTTTTGGCAGGTTCGCCGACTGAATCTACTGCTATTGTACAACTGAATATAGCAACAAGTCAACTAGGAATCTTGCGAAAATCGAGCAATTTAAGCATCAATCCGGGTTATCTTTCTGTACCGGAACCTATCGAGTTTCCCACGGAAAACAATTTGACTGCTTTCGGTTTTTTCTATCCCCCGAAAAATCAAGATTTCGCAGCACCTGCGGGTGAAAAACTGCCGCTTGTTGTCAAAAGTCACGGCGGCCCAACTGCTGCTACTTCTAGCAGCATGAATTTGAAAATTCAATATTGGACGAGTCGCGGTTTTGCCGTACTCGATGTTAATTACGGCGGCAGCACTGGTTACGGCCGAGAATACAGAAAAAGACTGCAAGATAGTTGGGGAATTGTCGATGTTGACGACTGCGCTAACGGTGCTAAATATTTAGCTCAAAAAGGTTTAGTTGATGGCGAAAGAATGGCGATCGCTGGAGGCAGTGCAGGGGGGTACACCACTCTGTGCGCTCTTACTTTCCGCGATGTGTTTAAGGCCGGTGCGAGCTATTATGGAGTTAGCGATTTGGAAGCTTTGGCAACGGATACTCACAAATTTGAAGCGCGCTATCTGGATGGATTAATCGGGCCTTATCCTGAAAGAAAAGATTTGTATGTAGATCGTTCGCCCATTCATTCCGCCGAACGTTTATCTTGTCCCGTTATCTTTTTTCAAGGATTAGAAGATAAAGTGGTTCCGCCCAATCAAGCGGAAATGATGGTAGAGATATTGAAAGCTAAAGGTTTGCCGGTTGCTTATGTTGCTTATGAAGGGGAACAGCACGGTTTTCGCCGCGCTGAAAATATCAAAAGAACTCTTGACGGCGAATTCTATTTCTATTCCCGGGTGTTTAAGTTTGAGCTAGCTGAACCTGTGGAGGAAGTGCCGATTTATAATCTTTAGAAAAATTTAAGTTGGCAGCTGCTCTGTCTTGGCTAAAACCCAAACCGCAAAGTATAGCATAATTCGTACATATTAAATGTGATTGCGTTCACAAAATTTGCTGTTAACTATCACACTTTTTTGCTGTTTACGGTCACAGCTTTTAAGGCGATCGCACGCTAAAATCTGAGAGTGCGATCGGCCTTGGTTACCGCAAAACGCCCGATCGCGCGATCTTCGAGTGAGAGAGTCAATTACTATGCAAAGTCCTGTCAACCTGATTCCATCTGCTTTGGGCGAGCTGTTTGCCGAAGTGAATCATAATGGCTACATTACTCTAGCCGATCGCTACGGTTTGATGGCTGCTATTTTTGACGAAACTTTGAGTGAGGAAGACAAACGCTCGATCGATAGGCTGCTGCGCTCTGTGTGCCGGGGAAAGATCAAATTAGTTAACGAATTGTCTACGATCAGGTAAGTGCGGATAATTTCCTTGACTGTTATTTTTAAATCTCAACAATGAAAAAAAGTCCTAATAGTTTCGTAATTGGGACTTCGAGCGAGGAAACACTTTTTAATTTTTCATCGACTTAGCACTAAGGCAAAAAAAGGTTTGGCGCGCGACTTTATAGCGGTAGGGTGCGCCACAAGCACCTTACATATAGAAGTTTTGCGTAAGTGCTCCACAAGTTTAATTTGCAGACATAGCTGTAGCCAACTGCAACTTGCTCGCACTTTCTTCAGGGTGAACATCCATGTGATAGCTGAGTGCCGCAGGAATCCCGAGTACGCAGCAGGGAAAATTATTTCCTAGTTCCCTAACCAGCGAGTGGTTGCGCGAATCGCAGCCCAAGAACAGTAAATTTGCAGATTCTAATTCCACCACATTTCTCAGTTCTGTAGCAACCCGCCCGATGCGCAAATGAGCTTTGAATAAACCGCGCCATTCCTCAGCCAAACAGCGCGCTTGCCACAGCAACCTATCAGCTACCTCATACTCATTATTTTGACCAAAAATTGCTCGGAAATAATGCGGATCGCTCCAATTTTTTCGCTGGGATACTGATGAGATTTCTGTGGGAGGTAAAGCGATCGCAGGCGCTGCACAATTAAGGGCGAATGTTTCCTCTAACTCCGACACTTTCGGCTTGGCAGCCAAGGCATTTGCCACAGCAAATTTGCAAGTATCTTCGCCGTAACTTTTGGGCGCTTCGTCGTCGATTACGTAGACGACTTGAACTGTGACTTCTTGAGTTGTTACTAAACGAGTTTGATGCGCAATCCAAAGGGTAATGTCCAGAGCTGTTTGACTTTTGGGAGAACTGTTGTAACCGACAATAAAATTGATACTTTTTGCCTGTTTTGTAGCTTTTGATTTCTTAGCACTTTCCACTTGTGGCTCTGGCAGCAACACCATTTCTTCTGCTAAGTTTTGGTATCCCAATGCACTTTCAAAACGCGCTAACATTGTTTTGAGATTCACAGGCTTGACCTCTCTTAAGTGAATTGTTTTGTCTGTCCGTCGGGCGTTATTCGTCTTGGGTAAAGTAGCGATCGAGAAAATTCAAAGCATAGTTGCGCAGTTCGTAATAATCCTGAGATTCCCGCAACTCCTGGCGATCGCGCGGGTGCGCAAACGGCACTGACAAAATTTCGCCTATCGTCGCAGCCGGGCCGTTTGTCATCAGCACAATGCGATCGGACATATATATAGCTTCATCCACATCGTGAGTAATCATCATTGCAGCTTGCCTGCGATTTTCCCAGATATCCAGCACCTGTTTCTGCAACTTGCCGCGAGTCAGAGCATCCAGCGCTCCAAACGGTTCGTCCATTAATAACATTTTCGGTCTAATCGCCAAAGCTCGCGCAATCCCAACCCGCTGTTTCATGCCTCCTGAAATTTCGTCTGGATATTTATCGGCTGCTGCTGTTAAGTTTACCATTGCTAGGTGTTCGTTGACAAGACTAATCTTGTCCGCGCGGCTAAGAGTTTGCAAAACTTCATCAACTGCCAGCCGAATATTTTCCCGCACCGTCAGCCAAGGCAGCAATCCGTAGTGCTGAAATATCATCATGCGATCGGCTCCCGGTTTGCGAATTTCTTTTCCTTCCAGTGTCACTATTCCGTCGCTCTGTTTTTCCAAACCTGCCACTATTTTTAGCAGCGTTGATTTGCCGCAACCCGAGTGACCGATTACCGAAATATATTCGTTTTCTCCAATACTTAAATTGATATTGTCCAAAACGCTAAATTCGCTACCGTCCGCATTTTTATACGACTTGAACAAATTGTTGATTTCCAAAAATTCAGGCTGCTTCTTGACTTGGTTGCTGGCTTCGATAGAAGTAGAAAAGTATTGAGTCACGGTATTCTCCTAAAAAGTAGTAAAGTGTTAATTTGATTTCCGAACGGTTGCGCAAGCGGTAAGGTGCGCCCCCTCGCAGAGGTTCTGCGTTCAGGAATGTAGAAATTAAGACTGAAAAAAAGACTGAGGGCGGTTGGCTCGAATTTCAAAACTATTCAAATAACCCACGAGATCGCTAGGATCGAATGCCTTTTTATCAATGAAAACTTCCGCAGGTTCCACTTGGTAATCCTCCTGGGGACAATCGATCCCCATTTCGCCAACAATCTTGCGGTAAAGGTCGGTTCTCCAAGCTTTTTTAGCTAATTCCTCAGCATTTTTTGGCAGTTCTTTAATCTGTCCCCAGCGAGCGGCTTGAGTCATCAACCACAGACTCTGAGACTGCCACATAAATGTTGAATGATTGCCCGGTATTTGAGGCAAATTATTAGGAATGTCATAGAAAATAGTTGCATCTTCCGATTGTATGGTGCGGTCTTTTCCGTCAAACCCTCCATAGTTGTAGTCGCCAACTATTGCGGGTCGCGTAAATTTGTCGATCGCCCCTTTTTTCGGTTTTGCCCCCGTAAACGATCGCTCAGTCAGCAGCGCCGATATTTCACTGCGATTTTCCGGCTTGCTGCAATACTGACAAGCTTCCACCATTGCTTTAACCAGCGAGTAATAAGTCTTCGGATTTTCCTCAATGAATGATTGCATTACTCCCAAAAGGCGATCGGGATGTCCCAGCCAAACTTCCTTGCCTTGCACGAAGGTAAAACCCACTCCCAAATTGCCTTGAATTGCCCGCGTATTCCAAGGTTCGGCCACCATGTAAGCCTGCGTGGCACCAATCCTGATGTTGGTTACCATCTGCGGCGGCGGCACAATAATTACCCGAAATTCTTTGAACGGATCGACACCGGCAGCCGCCGATATGTAGCGGACAAAGTATTCGTAAATCGCAGAACTCAGAACCACTGCCCAAACCCTGTTTTCCGCTGGCTGACGGTCAAAAAAGGCTCGAAATTGTTTGCCAAATTCTTCCAAATTGCCGTTGTATTCGTGCCACGGGCGTAAACCGAAATCCCACATAGCTTTGTTCATCGTCATGGCGTTGCCGTGGCGGTGAATTGTCATTGCCGCGCACAGGGGTGCGTGCCGCGCTCCTTCGGCGCCAATTCGGGCGTTTGTGACGGCGCCGGATACGACTGGGGAGGCGTCGAGGCGGCCGAAGATGACGCCGTCGCGGGAGGTTGCCCAGCTTGCTTCGCGGTTGAGTTGGACGTTTAAACCGTATTTGCGGAAAAAGCCTTTTTTCCAGGCGATCGCAAATGGTGCACAATCGTTAACCGGCACGTATCCTACGGTTAAATTTGGTTTTTCTAAGGTTCGGAAATCGACGATCGGCTTTACGGCTGAGGCTTCTTCTGTGAGCCCTTTTGCCGATCGGTCCGCGCTAATTGCACAACCAGATAAAGCCATTCCCGCCGCCGCCGCTCCCATTCCTTGCAAAAACTCTCGGCGGTTCCATTCATTGGAAAACTTGTCACTCATATTTAATTCTCGATCGCTAATCGCTAAATATCCCTCATCAAAAGCCCTGAGCTTTTAGCTAATGACTAATGACTAATGACTAATGACTAATGACTAATGACTAATGACTAATGACTGATGACTGATAACTAATGACTAATGACTCTGGATCGATCTATGCGTTACCAATTCCTGAACTTTGTCAACAGCAGCGTCGAGCAACAATCCAGTTATGCCAATTACAAACACCGCTAAAAATACCGAGCTCAGATTCAAACGGCTCCACTCATCCCAGACAAAAAAGCCAATTCCCACACCGCCTGTCAGCATTTCCACCGCCACAATCACCAGCCAAGCAATCCCCAAACTAATCCGCAAACCTGTAAAAATGTATGGCAAACTCGCAGGCCAAATTATCTTGGTAATCCGCCTCCAGCGCGGCATTTCCAACACTCGCGCCACATCCAGATAATCCTGGGAAACGCTAGAAACTCCCAATGCTGTGTTGATAATTGTCGGCCACAAAGACGTGATGAATATGACAAAAATTGCCGACGGCTCTGCTAAATTAAAAATCGATAGAGCTATCGGCAGCCAAGCCAGCGGCGACACCGGTTTGAAGATTTGAATCAGCGGATTGAGCGCCATCATTGCCGGTTTCGACATCCCGATGAGAAATCCCACGGGAATCGCCACTGCTGCACCCAGGAAAAATCCCACCAACACCCGGCGCAAACTCGCTAGCAGCAGCCAGCCAATGCCTAAATCTCCTGGCCCGCGCTGATAAAATGGATGGAATATGTAATCTAAATTAGCTATTAACGCCTGATACGGAGTGGGAATCAAATCGCTGTTGAAGCTGGCAACAATCCACCACAAGCCAAGAATTCCCAAAAAACCCGCAGCAGGTAACAAAACAGCATCTCGGATGACAACGGGTTTTACACGCTTCCACGCTGCAACTCCTGCAAGTGCGATCGCAGATAAATTAAGCTGTACGAACATTTCAATCTCCTTCAGAGTCAGGGCAGGTACAATAATCTTGAACAATACCAACCTGAGACACTGACGAAGCCAAACAATCTTTTTCAGAAATTTGGCTTTTCAGTCTCTTCTCAATGCCTGCGAAGTTAGCTGACGGGCTAGGACTGAGAGATGTCCTTCTCCTGAGATTTCAAAATCCAAAATTACACTCAAATTTGGCAATTTTTAACTTTGCTTTTTAATTCTGTAGAGATTCGCCCCGAAAATTGGTTCCTCCGCTCCAGCCACACGCTTGGTCTGATAGCGCGACGCTTGATTAGGCTTGACTTTTTAAGCCAATTTTACTTAAGCTAGCACGAGTGTTCAATTTTGTCAATAGGTCTTTAGGAGTAGCTATTGGCGATCGGCTAAGCTCAAAAGTTTAGAGAAAATTCAAAAAGTTAATTATTAAACTAACCTAGAGATATAAAATTTGATCGCTCACTTGACGTATATATAAGAGCCATGATTGATTTTAGCCAAGCTCTACAAGATAAAATTGACATAATTACCCAAAACTGGATCGAAGCTGTTCGCGGCGACGAGCAAATCGAAACCGCCAAGCAACTCACCTACGATTCCGTGCGCGACAGCCTTCCTATCGTACTGCAAGCGATCGTAACTATGCTGTCCGGATCGGAAGACAGCGACATTCGGACAGTAATACAAGAAAGTTTAGACCACGGGACTGTCAGGGCACAACAAGGCTACGATGCCCAAGAAATTGCGCGGGAATACCGCTTGCTGCGGAGGGTAATTTTCGATGCTTTAGAGCCAGAATTGCTAAAAGGCTCAGCCGCTGAAGTGAACCGAGCTTACCGCTTAATTGACTCTGCCCTCGACGAAGCAATTGCTGACTGTTTCAAAACCTATACCCAGGGAAGATTTCAAGAACTACAGGAGTTGCAAAACCAATTGCAACTTACAAATCAAGAGCTGACTCGCTTACTTCGCGCCAGTCAAGAGAATCTATCTCACTTAGCTCACGAATTGAAAACTCCTCTCACCTCTATTATTGGTTACTCAGAATTGTTTTTGCGCCAAAGAAACAATTCTCAACTTAAAGATCCTGTTCCCAATTTGGCACATATTGATAAAGTTCTCAGCAACGGCAGACGCTTACTTAGATTAATTAACGATACTCTCGAAATCTCGCGGTACGACGCGGGACGCATACAATTGCAGCTAACTGCGACAAATGTGCGATCGGCAATCGGCACTGTTGTCGAAATAATCGAGCCTTTGGCTAACGCCAAAAATTTAGAGATCGCCGTTGAGTGCGATCCGGTTCTCGATCGAGTTATGACAGATTACTTGCGCTTGCAGCAAATTGTCACCAACTTGGTCAGCAACGCCATTCGCTACACCCAAGCTGGTACTATTACCATAAAAACCGAATTATTGTCAGACAAACATTGGAGTATCTGCATCACGGATACAGGGATTGGCATTGCTTCAGAAGACTGCGATCGGATTTTTATGCCATTTTTTCGGGCAGACAACTCCCTGGGCTCTTTGATGCCTGACAGTACCGGCTTAGGCCTAGCAATTGTCGCTCGATTAGTCAACCTCTTGCAAGGTAAAATCGAATTAGTTTCTGAAGTAGGAGTTGGCTCTTCCTTCACTGTAATTTTCCCCTTAGAATTGGATGGAGTTGAGATTTAGGAGTCCCTTCAACCTCTATATGTAAGCTACGCCCTAAGCACCTTACCCTTTGCTTAGTTCTCTAGCAACAAAAGTAATGACTAATGACTAATGACTAATGACTAATGACTAATGACTAATGACTAATGACTAATGACTAATGACTAAT